>NZ_JANOCG010000041.1:0-4931 GCF_031412075.1 Rhizobacter sp. | reverse complement strand
ACCACACAGCGTCCGGCCATGCGCCGGGCCGACCCGATGCGACAGCGCTGCGCTGTCGTTGCCCCCGCCGCGCGGGCTCTGCGCGACATGGCCGACAGGCCGTTTGACAGGAGCAATTCCTATGAGTGAGAGAAAAGGCTCGATTTCCGGCCTGACCGATGCGGAGGCCCAGGAGTTTCACAAGTTCTGGGTTCAGGGCTTCATCGGCTTCACGGCCATTGCGGTGGTGGCGCACTTCCTCGTTTGGTCGTGGCGTCCGTGGCTCTGATCGGTTGATCAGAACCATTTGCTAGAGCTCGATAACCCTCCAAGGGGACTTCAATGGTTGACACCTCGATGACTTCGATCAAGCACGTGTTGGAGAGCGATTCGCTCACCTACCGGGGCATCTTTTTGACGAGCTTTGCAGTGTTCCTGTTGGTGGCCCTGATGGCACAGGTGCTGACCTGGCATTGGCGCACCTGGTTGCCAGGCGCCGAGGGCGAGAAGTCGATGATCGGTGGCGTGAAGGCAGCGGTCTACACGGCCATGTCCCATCTCACTTGATCCATTGACTCGATTCATTCAATTCCTTTTCAGGAGAACGAAACATGTGGCGTATCTGGAGATTGTTCGACCCGCTTCGCGCGATGGTGATCCAAGGCATCTTCCTTTTCGGTCTGGCCGTGATGATCCATCTGGTCCTGCTGAGCACCAACAAGTTCAACTGGCTCGACGGCCCGCAGGCTGGCGCACCGGTGGCTGGTGCCATGCCGGCCGCAACGCCGGCGAAGTAGTCGGACGCATCGCTCGGTCTGAACGCTTTGCAGGCCGGGTCCGGTTCACACCGGGTCCGGCCCACAAGGTGGTTCGTTGGACCTGCATAGAACCGCAGAACACATCCGAAGGCGGCCTCCCCTGGGTTGAGGCGCCACCGGATCGGAGGAGAAAAGGCCATGGCCGTATTGAGTTTCGAACGGAAGTACCGCGTGCGTGGTGGGACGCTGATCGGAGGCGACCTGTTCGACTTCTGGGTCGGTCCCTTCTACGTCGGCTTCTTCGGCGTGACCACGATCTTCTTTGCGGCGCTCGGCACCGCGCTGATTCTGTGGGGTGCCTCGCAAGGCACGACATGGAACGTCTGGCAGATCAACATCGCCCCCCCGGACTTGAAGTACGGCCTCGGCATGGCGCCGCTGCTCGAAGGCGGGCTGTGGCAATTGATCACCGTGTGCGCGACAGGCGCCTTTGTGTCCTGGGCCTTGAGAGAAGCAGAGATCTGCCGGAAGCTGGGCATCGGATACCACGTGCCGGCGGCCTTCGGGATGGCGATCTTCGCGTACATCACGCTGGTGGTGATCCGCCCCGTGCTGATGGGCGCCTGGGGACACGGCTTCCCGTACGGAATCATGAGTCACCTGGACTGGGTGTCCAACACGGGCTACCAGTACCTGCACTTTCACTACAACCCCGCGCACATGCTGGCGGTGAGCTTCTTCTTTGCGACCACGCTGGCCTTGTCGATGCACGGTGCTCTGGTGCTGTCGGCAACCAACCCGGCAAAGGGGCACGCAGTCAAGACCTCGGAGCACGAGGACACTTACTTCCGCGACGCGATCGGTTACTCGATCGGCACGCTGGGTATCCACCGGCTGGGTTTGTTCCTCGCCCTGGCAGCCGTGTTCTTCAGCGCCGTGTGCATCGTGATCAGCGGCCCCTTCTGGACACGCGGCTGGCCCGAATGGTGGGGCTGGTGGCTGAACCTGCCGATCTGGGCGCAGTGGCCCCTCAAGTAAGCCAAGGAGACCAGCATGGCTGAATACCAAAATCTCTTCACGCAACTCCAGGTGGTGGGCCCCGCCCACCACGGTGTTGACCTGCCTCGGGGCAACTCGCCGCGCACCGGCGACCCCGTCCTCGTGCATCTGCTGGGCCGCTTCGGCAACGCGCAGCTCGGGCCGATCTACCTGGGATCGCTCGGCCTCGCCTCGCTGATCTTCGGCACGTTGAGCTTCGTGATCATCGGCTTCAACATGCTGGCGTCGGTGGGTTGGAGCCCGATCCAGATGGTGCGTCAGCTGTTCTGGCTGGCGCTGGAGCCGCCGGCCGCCGGCAACGGGCTGGGCCTGGCGCCGCTCAACCAGGGTGGCTGGTGGCAGATCGCCGGCCTGTTCCTGACGATCTCGGTGCTGCTGTGGTGGGCGCGCATGTACACGCGGGCTCGCCAGCTCGGCATGGGCACGCACGTTGCCTGGGCCTTTGCGGCGGCGATCTGGCTGTTCCTCGTGCTGGGCCTGATCCGTCCGGTGCTGATGGGCACCTGGGGCGAGTCGGTGCCCTTCGGGATCTTCCCGCACCTCGACTGGACCGCGGCCTTCTCGATCCGCTACGGCAACCTGTTCTACAACCCCTTCCACATGCTGAGCATCGTGTTCCTGTACGGCTCGACGCTGCTTTTCGCGATGCACGGCGCCACCATCCTGGCGGTCAGCCGCTTCGGTGGCGAACGCGAGATCGAGCAGATCGTCGACCGCGGCACGGCCAGCGAACGCGCCGCGCTGTTCTGGCGCTGGACGATGGGCTTCAACGCCACGATGGAGTCCATCCACCGCTACGCCTGGTGGTTCGCGGTGCTGTGCCCGCTGACCGGCGGCATCGGCATCCTGCTCACCGGCACGGTGGTCGACAACTGGTACCTGTGGGCCGTCAAGCACGGCGTCGCCCCGACCTACCCGGCGGTGTTCGGGCCGGTCATCGATCCCGCTACGCTGCAAGGAGTCAAGCCATGACGAGTCGTATCAGAAGCTGGGTGTCGCTCCTGCTGGGCGCCAGTCTGTTGGGACTCGCGGGTTGCGAGCGCCCGCCGATCGACGCCGTGCAGCACGGCTACCGCGGCACCGGGATGGACCAGATCTACAACCCGCGCACGATCGCGAGCCAAGCCGAGCTGAACGCGCTGCCTGCGGCGCTGCCGGCGGTGCCTGCAGACGGCCCGCGCGCCAGCGAGGTCTACAAGAACGTGCAGGTGCTCGGCAACCTGAGCGTCGCCGAGTTCACGCGCCACATGACGGCCATCACGAGCTGGGTTGCGCCGCAGGAAGGCTGTGCCTATTGCCACAACCTGGCCAACCTGGCCGACGACAGCAAGTACACGAAGGTCGTCGCGCGCCGCATGGTCCAGATGACGCAGCACATCAACGCCGACTGGAAAACGCACGTCGCCGGCACCGGGGTGACTTGCTACACCTGTCACCGCGGCAACCCGGTGCCCAACAACGTCTGGTTCGCACCGGGCGGGCAGAGAAGCGCACAGCAAGGTCTGCTCGGCTTCAGCGCCGGCCAGAACACGCCGTCTGAGGCATCGGGGCTGAGTTCATTGCCGGTCGACCCCTACACGGCTTTCTTGTCCAAGACGCCGGAGGAGATCCGCGTGATCGGCCCGACCGCGCTGCCCACAGGCAACCGCCAGTCGACCAAGCAGGCGGAGTGGACCTATGGGCTGATGATGCACATGTCGAGTTCGCTCGGCGTGAACTGCACCTACTGCCACAACAGCCGCTCGTTCCAGACCTGGGACACCAGCACGCCGCAGCGCACGACGGCCTGGTACGGCATCCGCATGGTGCGGGACGTGAACGATGCCTACATCGAGCCGCTGACCGGCAACTTCCCGCCGCACCGGCTGGGCCCGACCGGGGACGTGGCCAAGGTCAACTGCACCACGTGCCACCAGGGGGCCTACAAACCGCTGTATGGGCAGAGCATGCTCGGCGATCACCCCGAGCTGGCCGGTGTCACGGCGACGGTGACCGCGCCCGCCGCGGCCCCGGCGGCGGCGGACGCGCCGGCCCCGGTCGCCGACAGCGCAACGGTGTACTTCGGCGTCAACTCGGCGGCCCTGCCGGGCGATGCGGCCGGCCCGCTCGGTGGCGTGATCGCGGCCTTGAAGGCCAACCCTGCCGCCACGGTGTCCATCTCCGGCTTTCACTCCGCAGCGGGCAATCTCACCAGCAACCAGGAGCTCGCCAAGCAGCGCGCTTTCTCGGTCCGCGATGCGCTCGTCGCGGCCGGCATCGCCGCCGATCGCGTGAAGCTCGACAAGCCGCAGTCCGCCGAGGCCAACCTGTCGGGTGAGGACCCGAAGGCGCGGCGTGTGGAGGTGGCGCTGAAGTAGCGGCCGTTCTGTGATGGCGCCGGCCTCACCGAGATCCAGCGCCCTACATGCCCGCGGCCCTCGTGTCTTTGCTCGACACGGGGGCCGTATGTATTTGAGAACGATGCGGTGCGCCATCGGCACTGGCGGTCACAGCTCGCAATGGCCGGCTGTTATAAATCGCCGCTCGTTCATGGCACGCCAATCGCCCACACATCGGGCCGGCGCATAACGGGTAAACCCGCATTCGGACCTTGGTGATGAACAACCTCAAAGACCTGCTGGCCACCGGCAACGGTAGCGACACCGCGATCTCCGCACCTGGCCGCCCGCCTCTGTCGTACGGAGGCCTGCGCACGCTGGTCGGAGACACGCTGGCCGCACTGAACGACATGGGCGTGGGCCGCAACGACCGCGTGGCCATCGTGCTGGCCAACGGCCCCGAGATGGCCACCTGCTACATCGCCTGCGCGAGCGGCACCACCAGCGCCCCGCTCAATCCGGCCTACCGCGCGGACGAGTTCGAGTTCTACCTGTCGGACCTCAACGCGAAGCTGTTGATCGTCGAACGTGGCAGCCAGTCGCCCGCCATTGCCGTGGCCCAGAAGCTGGGCGTGCGCATCGCCGACTTGGTGGTGTCCGACGGTGCGCTGGCCGGTGCCTTCACGCTCGTTGCACGCGACGGGCAACCTAGCGCTGCTGCCGCTTCAGGCGGCTATGGAGAGCCGAGCGACATCGGCATGGTGCTGCACACCTCGGGCACGACCTCGCGGCCGAAGATCGTGCCGCTGTCGGTCGG
>NZ_JANOCG010000040.1:0-5791 GCF_031412075.1 Rhizobacter sp. | reverse complement strand
CCGCTCAACGCTGCGGCCGAACTGTTCGGCATGCAGTGCCTGATCGCCTTCGGCCAGGAGCGGTCTTACGCGATGGTGGTTATGGTGGCGGCAGCCGTGTTCATCACGATGCTGCTGCTGGTGCCCACCGGCGCGCTGTCTTATGGTTGGGCCTTGCTGGCCGCCGAGGCGAGCTTGGCCCTGGTGGCGGGCTTGCGGCTGCGCGCGGTGCTCAGGAAGAAGCTGTAGCGGGAGCCAGCGCCTGCGCCACCGCAGCCTGCAGGCCAGCCTGAAAAGACGCCACCGAAAAGCGCTCCGCATTGGCCCGGCATGCGGCGGCCGTGCAGGGCGGGCCCGACTCGAAGCGGGTCACCGCGTCGATGATCGCGGGCACCGTCTGCTCGTCGAAGAACAGGCCGGTGCGCTGAGCCCCTTCGGTCACCACCGTCTCGGTCGCGCCGCCGCGGCCGAACGCGATCACCGGCGTGCCGCAGGCCTGCACTTCGACCGGCATGATCCCGAAGTCTTCTTCCGCCGCGAACACAAAGGCGCGTGCACGGCGCATGTGGTCGGCCAGCACGTCGGTGCCCTGGTAGCCAAGCACCGTGACGTTGGGCCCGGCGACCGCACGCACACGATCGATCTCGGGCCCGTCGCCGATCATCACCAGGCGCTTCTCCGGCATCTTGGCGAAGGCTTCGGCGATCAGCGGCATCTTCTTGTAGGGCACCATGCGCGAGGCGGCAAGGTAAAAGTCTTCCTTGCGTTCCTGCAACTGGAACCGGTCCAGGTCGACCGGCGGGAAGATGACCTGCGCCTCGCGGCGGTAGACCTTGCGGATGCGCCGTGCGATGAAGGCCGAGTTGGCGATGAACACGTCGACGCCGTTGGCGGTGCGCAAGTCCCACAGGCGCATGTAGTGCAGCACCAGGCGCGCGATGGCGCCCTTGAAGCCCTTGGCCAGGCCGGACTCGTTGAGGTACTGGTGCTGCATGTCCCAGGCATAGCGGATGGGCGAGTGCACGTAGCTCACGTGCAGCTGGTCGGGGCCGGTGATCACGCCCTTGGCCACCGCGTGGCTGGACGACACCACCAGGTCGTAGCCCGACAGGTCGAGTTGCTCGATGGCCAGTGGCATCAAGGGCAGGTACGACCTGAAGTGCTTGCGCGCCCCCGGCAGGCGCTGGATGAAGGTGGTGGTGGCGCGTTTACCGAGCACGAAGCCGCGGTCTTCGTCTTTCAGGAAGTCGACCACGGTGAACAGGTCGGCTGCGGGGTAGACCTTCAAGATCTGCTCCACCACCCGCTCGCTGCCGGCGTAGGTGTCCAGCCACTCGTGCACCACGGCGACTTTCAGGGGCTTGCTCTGCATACTGCTCTGCATGTGTTGGTCAGGTGGGAGGGTCATGCCAATCGCCGTTTCACGATGTCGTCGAACACCGCCCCGGCGCGGGCCCAGGTGAACTGCGCCGAGCGTGCGGCGCCGGCTGCGCGCAACTCGGCACGCAAGCTCTCGGAGCCGAGCAAACGCCGCAATTCGGTGGCGAGCGTGGTGGGGTCGTGCGGGTCGCAGTAAAGCGCAGCGTCGCCGCACACCTCGGGCATGGAGGCACACCGCGACACGATCACCGGGCAAGCACAGGCCATGGCCTCCAGCGGGGGCAGGCCGAAACCTTCGTAGAACGAGGGAAACACAAAACACGAGGCGGCTTCGTAGAGCGCGCGCAACTGGGCATCACTCACGTAGCCGGTGCGCACGATGCCCGGGCCTGCGGCGGACGAATCGGCAAACACCTTGCTGTTGCCGCCGCCCACGGCGACCAACGGCACGGCGTCGTCGCCCAGCAGCGCCATCGCGGCGACGACCGCACCGAAGTTCTTGTTGGGCGAGAGGCTGCCGACCGCCAGCACGAAGGGCTTGCCGACGAGCCCGAGGCGTTGCACGGTGGACGGGTCGGCGGCTTCACGCAGGAGGTGCTCGCCACTCTCGGGAATCACCTCGATGTCTTGGAGCGGTCGGCCGAAGTGCTGGCTCAATTCGCCGGCGCTGAAGGCCGACACGGTGGCCACCACGCGCGAGCGTTTCATCGCGCCGCCAAGCATCAGCCGGTACCAGCTGCGAAAGGCGAGGCTGTAGTTGCCCGGGTTGGCGACGGTCGCGGCGTCGTGCACCACCACCATCTGCTGGCGGCGCAGCGCGGGGGCGGTGTTGCACAGGTTCACCAGCGGCGAGTCGCCGGCCGCGCGCGGCAGGTCGAGCTGCTCCCACAGGTGGCCTTGGCGCTGGCCCACACGCAGCAGCTCGCTGCGGCTCGCGAAGGCGGGAGGGTTGACGAGCGGCGCATCGGGTGTCATCACGCGGGGCTGCGGCGTGCGGGCTGGCACGCTGGCGCTGTAGGCTTCCATCAACTCGATGGCAAAACGATCCACGCCCGTCAAAGGGCGAGTGAGAAAGCGGCCGTTGATGAGAAGCCCGCTCATCGCAACTCCACGCCGAGGGTGGGTGACTCTTCGGCCATCACCGACACGCGCCGGCCCGCCGAGGCGGTGGGCACCGACAACGCGCCAGCCCCGATGCCGCGCAACACAACCCGCGGGGGGCTAGCCATGCCAGCGCTGGCCTCCACCTTGCCGAAGCGCGCCCGCAGGTCGCGCACGTTCTCCAGCCACACCGCCGTGCGCGAGGCGCCGCGCTCGGCGCAGCCTTCGAGTTCGACACCACTCACTTCGAGCATCTGCAAGTCCTTGGCGTAGAGGCCGGTGTTGAAGGCGTTGGTGACACGGCAGTCGTTCATCTGTACTTGTTCGCTGGCCTGGATGTAGACCCCCTCGCCGTCGGTGTTGTCGCGCAGCGTGAGGTTGGACAGGCGCAGCGTGCCGGTGGCGCCGTTGACGCCCACCAGCCGCGAGCGCGAGTGGCTGATGGTGATGGACGACAAGCGGGCGTTGTGGGCGCGCACGAGCTCGGCGCCGCACTTGTTGCCGGCACGGCCTTCGATGGCACCGGCCTGGTCGACCTGGCCGCGCTCGAACACGGCGTTGTGTGGAAAGCGTGTGGCATACGAATCTTCCTGTGCCACGTAGATGCCGCTGCCGCGTGTGCGCGTGACCCGAAACTCCGACACGTTCACATCCGACTGGCCCACGACCGTGATGCCGCGTGCGTTGGAGTTGGTGACGACGATGCGGCGCGCCGTGCCGCCCGAGGCATCGGGCAGCCTGCGGTAATTGACGAAAGCCAGGCCGTCGTCGCCGGTGTCCTCGCAGTCGATGTCTTCTGCCAGCGACTGGCCGCAGTTGGCGAAGTGCACGCCGTCGGCCGAGGTCTTGCGCACACGCGCACCCGACACCACCGGGCGCTGGCACGACTCGAACAACACGCCAGCGCCCTCGAAGCCCTCGACGCGCACCCGCTCGACACGCACGTCGGCCCCGCCCATCACCAACACGCCTGCGCCGAAGCGAATGCGCTGGCGTGGCTCGCGACGCCAGGCGAGTGACGCGCCCGACAGGGTGACGCCGGTGGCCTGGCGAATCTCCAGCCCGCTGACCGAGGGGTCGTCGCCCATCAGCACGGCACCGGGCTCGAAACGGATGCTGCGGCCCGACCCGCGCAGCTGCAACGTGCGGGCGTAGCGGTAGGTGCCGGCGGCGACGACGAGGTCACCTTCGTAGTCGGTCAGCGCACGAACCAGCGCGGCGGTGTCGTCGGCGTCACCGTTGCCGCGCGCGCCGAACGAGGCGAGGGTGCGGGAAGCGCCGTGGCTGGCCGATGCGAAGCCGATCGATGCTGCGCCGAGAACAAGCTCTCTTCGCTTCATGCGGACTGCCGATTCATTCGGTGCGCACCTGCGGCAGCTTGCTTGCGCCCACGGGCTTGTCGGCCAGAAGTTTCTTCAGCCAGGGGTTGGGCGCGATGAAGTTGTAGATCAGCGGAAACCGTTTCAGAACCGTGGCAAGGGTTGCCGGGATCGACAAGGCCAGCACCAGCGACACGAGCAAGGCGGCCAAGTCGCCCACATGCGGCGCCAACAGCTTGAACGATGTTTTCTCCAACAGCGAGTGTTGCCAGAGGATCAGGATGGTCGAGGTGCCGAGCCAGCGCAGCACCGACAGGGTGTGACGGTTCCGGATCGACACCGCCGTCGCCACCATGGCCACGATGCCCGTGAGCGCGATGACCGTGCTCAGGCCGAACGGCCTGTCGTAGCGCCAGTTGAGGTCAACCTCGGGGCGCAAGAGAAAGTTCAACGCCAGGAAGACCGCGCCGATGGCAAGAGCCGCTCGCCACTGCGACGCTGCAAGCCACTGCGTCTGCCCGAGTTGCTGGACGAACAGCCGCCCGATGATGATGTAGCTGGCCCCGGCCAGCGCCACCTCTGCACTCCAGGGCGCGCCGGAGCGGAGCAGGTCGCCCCAGCCGATCTGTCGCGCAAGCTGGTAGTCGGTCGTCAGGGCGAGTTGCCAAGCGAGTTGCAGCAACGCAAACAGAAGCAGCTGCGTGATGACAGCTTGCGGCTTGTTTTTGCCCGCCAGCAGTTCCCCGATCTTGTCGAGCAGGAACACCAAAACCAGCGCGACCGCGAGGCAGGGCAGGAACCACAGCGGGACGGTGGCGATCGTGTGCCCGGTTCCGTACAAGACACCCATGGCGATATCAGCCAGCGTCGCATCGGGCTGCAGCCGAAAGATCATGGGCACGGAGATCAAGGAGATGAAGAAGAACGGGATCACGCACGACAACGCACGGGCGGCCAGCGCCTTGCCGCTCATGCCGTAGTGCAGGGTCAGGCCCGTGATGAAGAAGAACAGCGGCATGCTGACCGAGAAGATCGCGCGCGCCGAGGCCTCGGAGTACGCCCAGAGCGCAGGATGATGCCCAAAGGCGACCAGCGCGATCCCGATGCCCTTCAGCGCATCGATCCAGGCCAGGCGTGGTGCTTGGCTCACTTGCTGCGACCCAGTTGTTTGACGAGCGCGGCCAGCACGAACACCAGCACGATGCCGATCTGCCAGGTGAAGGCCCGCGACGCACCGAGATAGGGGTACCTGAAGATCTCGAGAAACGACAGGTAGAGCAGCGGGTAGATCAACGCGCCGGCGGGATGGGCCTGGCGATAGAGGTTCAGGGCGTAGCCGGCTGCCAGCGCGATCGCACAGAAGTAGACGATGCCCATGGGCAGCCCGATGTCGTAGACGACCGAAAACAGGCCCGACGGGTTGTTGAACTCCTGGTCGACGTAGCGGGCCAGGAACTGGCTGAAGTGGTTGAACTCCGTTCGGGGCTGGCCCACCAGAACGCCAAAGCCTTCACCCACGCCCAAGGGGAATTTGTGAACCCACATCAAGGTGTTTTCGAAACGCAGCGAGGGCCACTCGAAGGTGGCGAGCACGCCGGCGCCGTTGTTCAACGAGGTGTAGTAGTAGCTCGCGAAGCGGCCGATGGCAAATTCCCAGAAGCTCATCTTGCCGGCGTAGGTGTCTGACTGCCATGACCTGAAGTACTCGGAGGCACCGAAGTAGAGGATCAGCAGCGGCACCAGTGCGAACGGCCCCACCAGGATCGCGAGCCTTCGGGTTGCGGTGGGCACGCCTTTGGACAGCTTGAACCCGCCTGCCACCGCGAACGGTATGGCCGCTTCGATGAGGGCCAGCCGCTCCGACCACGCATAGACGCGAAACAGGGTCAGTGTCATCAGCACGGCCGCCAGTGCGTGGTACTTCCGGGCCAGGGGTTTGTCGGCATGGACCCAGCAGAACGCGTAGATGGAAAAAAACACCGGCGCCATGTTGACCAGCGAGGTGATGCCGG
>NZ_JANOCG010000039.1:0-23123 GCF_031412075.1 Rhizobacter sp. | reverse complement strand
GGGGGGGGCGTGCCTGGTCGCCCCCCCACTGGGGTCTTTGGTGGGGCGGGTGGGGGGGGGGGTGGTGGGGCGGGGGGGGGGGGGGGGGGCGGCACGGGTGCCGGCTCCGGCCAAGGTGGTGGCGGCGGCAAGGGCGGCACGCTGCAACGTGCGGCCGGCGGCAAGGCCTCGCGCTCCATCGAAGAGATCAGGCTCGTCTTCGAGCGCAACAAGGGCGCGATCTACGCCATCTACCACCGTGCGCTGCGCGAAGACCCAAGCCTGCAAGGCAAGGTGGTGTTCAAGCTGACCATCGCGCCCTCGGGTGAGATGGCCGACGTGCGCATCGAGTCGAGCGAGCTGAAGAACCCCGAGCTGGAGCGCAAGCTGCTGGCCCGCCTCAAGCAGTTCGACTTTGGCGCCAAGGCGGTCGAGCAGATGGTGGTTAACTGGCCGGTCGACTTCCTGTAGTCTTGACGGTTGCACGCGGTTGCACGCGGTGGCCGCGCCAGCCGTGGCGCCCACCGCGCGTCAAGAAAGCAGCTGAATCCGCCCGAACAACTGCGTGGCGCGCCGCGTTGACGCCTCGAGCTCCTGCAACAGCGGCGCCACTGTGGGTGGGCTGCTGCCATCGGCGATGTCCATGGCTGCGAGGCTGGCGTTGGCGAGGATCGCTCCCATCACGTCGCCTTGCTTCGAGCCCACGCCGGCCGGCTGCGCGGCCTGGCGCGCCGGTGCCTCCTCGACCACCTGGGACAGCGACTGCTCGAGATGCCGGCGTGCCTCGGCGGCGCGTTGCGTGTCGGTAAGGTCGACGAAGATCATGAAGAACCCGAGCACCGTGCCGTCGCGTGCCGGCACGACCTCGGCGCGCACCGCCACCGGCAGTGTCTGGCCGCCCTTGAGTGCCAGTTGGAGCTCGCCGCGCCAGGGCTGGCGCTCCTGGCCGAGCGAGACCAGCACCTTGGCCACCAGGTCGGGCTGGTTGAAGAGGTTGGGCAGGTTGGAGGTCGATGTCGATGGCGACTGTGCGATGAGCGCGCCAAACGCGTCGTTGGTGAACAGCACCCGCCCGCTCGCGTCGCCGATCACCACCGGCTCGACCGAGCTGCCCACGGTGGTGCGCACCTGCGCCAGCTGATGCTCGGCGATCAGCAGCCGCACGGCATTGATCTGCACGATGATGTCGATCAACGAGGCGCCGAAGGCGCGGCCCAGCGCAAGCTCGCTGTTCGACCACGGCAGCGCGGTGCCACGCACGATCTCCGACCACGCGGCGAACGAGCTGCGCGGTGACAACTCCATCGGGTTGTTGGCGACCATCGGCTTCGAAGGGTCGCCGGCCCAGGTGACCGTCAGCAGTTGCTCCTTGCGGAACCACATCAGGTAGTCGGGCTTGGTGGTCGAGAGCTTGACGGCCAGCACCCCGCTTGCTGTTGGCGTGAGGGAGTCGAACGCCGGATTGGCGCGAGACACCGATGAGCAGTTGAAACCGCCATCGAGCGCCTGCGTGTCGATCCATTGCATCAACGCGCGCAGCTCGGCGGTGGAGGGCGCCTCGCCCGCAGTGAGCAGCTCGCCTTCGTGAAACAGCGCGGCGCCGGTGGCTTCGAGTGGCTGCAGCAAAGTGCGCGGGTTGCGAAACAGCGCCAGCCGCCAGTCGCCCTCGGTCGACGTGGCTTCGACCAGCCGCTGCTCGAGCCGGCGAACCTGGATCGCGACCTGCGCATGCGCGTAGTTCTCGATCGCGGCGATGCGGGTGGCCGTGACTTCGGCGAGCAGGTCGGCCGCAGCGCGCACCGCGAAGCGCAGGTTGCGTGGCGAGTAATGGTGGCAGGCAATCAGGCCCCACAACTTGCCCTCGCGCACCAGCGACACGACCAGCGTGGCCGTGACACCCATGTTCTTCAGGTACTGCAGGTGCAGCGGCGACATGCTGCGCAGCTGGCACATCGACATGTCGAGCTCTTCGCTCGCGCCTGGCAGCTGGCGCGGCACCAGCGGCGAGGGCTCGTAGTGCACGTCGACCAGCACGCGCAACCGGTTGCGGAGATAGAGCTCACGCGCACGCTGCGGAATGTCGGAGGCCGGGTAGTGGTGGCCGAGCAGCGAGTCGAGCCGCGGGTCGCGCGCCTCGGCAATGATCTTGCCGTGGCCGTCGGGGTCGAACTTGTAGACCATCACGCGGTCGTAGCCCAGCATGTCGCGGAAGCACCGCACCACACCGTCGGCGAGCGTGCCGATGGCCGAGGCGGCGCTGAAGCGCTGCACCGCTGCGCCGAGCAGCTCGCGCAACTGCGGGCCCGGGATGTCGACGGTTTGCACCTGCACGTGTTCGGCGCCCACCGGCTCGATCTCGACCAGCAGCACGCCGCCACCATCGGCACCACGCACACGGTGGAGCGTGCCTTCGAAGTGGCGCTGTTGGCCGGCCAACTGAACCTTGCAGCGCAGTGGCACCGGCTCGGCGAGATCGCTCGCTTCCGCACACAGCTGGCGGATGCTGGCCTGGATGTCGCCACCCAGCTCGGCCACCGATTGTTTCAGCAGGCTCTCGACATGCACGCCCAGCAATGCCTGAACGTTGGCGCTGGCCTGGATGATGCGCAGCTCGGGTTCGCGCAGCGCCAGCAGCAGACCGTGCGGTTGCACCGAGCCTGAAAGGTGAATCAGCTCACGTTCGCAGTTGGTGAGGTCTGCCTGGCCGAAGGCTGGGCTGGTGAGCACTACTTGTCACCTGTCTCGTGCTCGACCGGCCGCGCCAGGCTTTCGATGCTGACGCCGAGCAGCGCGGCAGCCTGGCTCGCGATCGCCGCCAGTTCGCGGTCGCCGAGCCGGGTGCCCAATGCGGCGAGGCCGGCGCGAAACACGCGCGACAGGGTGTCGCTGGCAGCGTCATCGATGGCCGGGCCGGCGGTCGGTCGAATCGTGAAACCGATGCACTCCTGGTCGCCTTCGGTCAGCAAGGTGGCCGAGGTCTCGACCGGTACTTCGGATGCCGGGCCGCGCTTCAAGCGCGAGGCGATCTGCCGTGCGATGCCGTCGCGTCGCACCTTGGCCACCAGGGCGGCCAGCGGTTGGTCGGTCAGGCCCAGCCAGCTCATCAGCGGCTGGCCCTTGGCCTGCGCCTCGTGGCCCAGCCCAGCCAGTGTCAGGAACGCGGGGTTGGCGACCAGAATGCGGCCGCTCGAATCGGTGACGACGACACCATCGCTCGCGTCGTCAACCAGCCGAGCCAGCGTCTTGTTGAGCGCAGCGGTGGGGCTGGCGGCGTCGATGGCGCGCATGCGCACCAAGAGTCGCATCGCGTCGTCGCTGCGAAACGGCGTGGCCACCACGCTGGTGCTGGTGAGCGTGCCTTGCAGTCGCGCACGGATCTCGCCGCTCTGGCCGGTGGCGCGTGCACTGCTGAGCAACTCATTCACCGCACCGCGCGAGTGGTGCTCGAAACCGGCGCCGATGTGTTGGCCTTTCAACTGCTCGGCGGCGGTGGCAAACAGCGTGGCGGCCGCCTGGTTGGCTTCGACGATCTGCAGCGTCCCGCCGTCGACCACGGCGACCGCATCGGTGGCCACCTGGAACAGCAACTGGTAGCGCGCTTCGGCCTGGCGCGCCTGCCAGTAGCCGCGTTCCATCTCTTGTTGCGACTCGACATACCGCTTCTGGATGGCCGCGATGGTGCGCAGGTCGCGGCCCACCGCCAGCACCGGGCCGTTGTGGCCCAGGCGAATCGCGGTGTAGGCGACCGGGATGCTGCTGTCGGCGCTCAGCGGGTGGTTGACCTCGCGGCGGCGGGCAATGCCGGTGCTCGCCACTTCCTTCAGCAGGTTTTCGATCTTGGGCCGTGTCTCGCCGCTGACGGTGTCGATCCAGGCGCGCCCGACCCATTGGTAGGCGCCCGGGGCGATCGGCTCGGCGCTGACTTGCGCGACGTTGCGGATCACACCCCCTTCGTCGATGACGAGAGCGATGTCGCTGGCGAGTGAAACGAATGTCTTGGCGAGCTCGGGTGCCCAAGCTGACAAGGCGGCGAGGTCGGGGTGTTCGGCGGGCGAACGGCTCATGCGGTCCATCCTTCGAGCGTGGTGCGTTCGGGCTGATGGACCGTGTATTTCATCGTGCGAATTCTATGCCGGTGGTTCGGCAGTTCTTGAGCGTAAACCCCAATGCCAGAGCGCCTGTGAAGGCAGTGGCAAGACCATGAACCAGTGCTCCAGGATGGCCAGGCTGAGCAGTGTGCCGGCCAGGCTGAGCGCGGTCGCATCGAAGGCGCTCACGCCCTGGGCATGGGCCGCTTGCCACAACAACACAGCGAACCATGTCGATGCCAGCACCGAGATCGGGAACAGTGCGTTCATCGGCGCGCGCCGAAAGTAGGTCTGCAGGTATTTCAGGTGCGCCGGCAGGAAGTCTTCACTGAGGTTGCGCACGCCGAGAAAGACGTTGAGCTTGGCGCTCAGGCGCATCACCCAGAAGATCACAAAGGTGGCGAGGCCGGTGGGGTTGGCGCCGCCCCAGGTGAGCGCGACGACAGCGGCGCCGAGCACGATCAACGCCAGCTCGTGGTGCAACAGCGTCTGCAACGCCAGTCCCGCCCGACGCCAACCGGTGGCGCCTGCAGGGCAGGGCGCACGCCGTGGCCCGGTCACATAGCCCAGCAAGAAGGCCACCTCTTGCCAGGCCCACACCCCCAGCGTGCAGGTGAAGGCGAGGTAGGCGCCGCTCACGCGCGTGTCGTCTCGCGTCGCCGCCAGGCCCAGCAGCGCCACGCCGAGCAGCACGGTGGCGCTGAGCATCGTCCACGGGTGCGTTCGGCGGGGCAGGCCATTCAGGTACAGGATCAACCCCGTGCTGAACCACCACGCGAACAGCGTGAAGGCGATGGGCAGCAGGTAGACCGACATGCGGCGTTACCAGGTCGGTGCCAAGCGCACATTTTGCGGCAACTCGTTGCGCTGGGCCGGCAGGCAAAACAGGCGCGCAAACGTGAAGCCCGCCGCGAGGCCCAGCCCGACACGCTTCACGACACCCACCAGGCCGCCACGCGCCTTGGCCGCTTCGGTCGCAACCGAGATCTTGCGCAGCTTTTCCAGCCCGGCATGGAAGCGCGGGTCGTCGAGGTTGAGCGTGAGCGGGAACACCTGCTTGGTGATCTCTGAGGTGATGCGAAAGACGGTGAAGTCGTAGGCGGTCGGGTCGAGCCCCATCGCGTCGTGCATCTCGGGCCGCTGGTGGTCGCGCACGTACATGGTGGCAAACACCGCCAGCACGAAGAAGCGGATCCACAGCTTGTTGACGCCACGCAGCAGCTTCGGGTTGGCGCGCAGCAGCAGCGCAAAGGCCTCGCCGTGGCGAAACTCGTCGTTGCACCACAGCTCGAACCATTTGAAGATCGGGTGGAAGCACAGCTCGGGGTGTTTCTCGACCTGGCGGTAGATCGCGATGTAACGCGCGTAGCCGATCTTCTCTGACAGGTAGGTCGCGTAGAAGATGAACTTCGGGCGGAAGTAGGTGTACTTCTTGGCGCGCGCCAGAAAGCCCAGGTCGACGCCGATGCCGAAGTCTTTCAGCCACTGGTTGATGAAGCCCGCGTGGCGCGACTCGTCGCGTGCCATGTAGCCGAACAGCTCTTTCATGTCGGGGTTGTTCACCCGCTTCTTGATCTCGGCGTACAGCACGCAGCCCGAGAACTCCGAGGTGATCGAGCTGATCAGGAAGTCGGAGAACTCCTTGTACAGCGCGGGCGGCAGGTCGGAGCAGTCGGCCATCAGGTCGGCCGGGCGCTGGAAGTGGTCGGTGTTGGTGTCGACGCGGAACTCGTTCATCAGCGCCTCCCATTGCGGGCGGATCGCGCTCACGTCGATCTTGTCCATCGCCGCGAAGTCGGTGGTGTAGAAGCGCGGCGTCAGCACCGTGTCTTGCAGGGCGGTGCGGGTGGCCACGTTGATCGGGGCCTTGGGTTGAACTGCAGCAGAAGCTTGCATTGGGGTTACCTCTTCAAGTCAATGGGCCGGGCTGGTCATGAGGCTGGCGAACACCGCGGCGTTGGTCGGGCCGAACGAGCCCAGATCGACACGCCGGCCGGTGCCCGGGTCTTCGAGCGTGAGCTTGCCGTCGCTGTGGCCGATCATGCGAAACGGCAAGTCGCGGCCCACGCCCTGGCGGGTGCGCTCACGCGCCAGGCCGCGCATGGTGCCGCGCAGGAATCCGTTGCTCGCAGGCGCGACGGTGTGTACCAGGTGCTGCCCGCTCGCGTCGAGCACGACGATGCTGCCGTCGGGCCGGTCTTCGAATCGGAACTCGCGTACCACCACGGTCGGTGCGACCGGCACGCGCACGAAACCCACGCCCGTCAGGCGGACCGCCGCCACCGCGACGATCGAGGCGAACACCAGCGCACCGAGTGCGAACAGCGGCGCCCGTGGGAAGCGAACAGGAGGCAGGGTGCTGGTAGTCATGGTGTCACGCGGCCAGTTGCTGGTTGCCCCGGGGGGCCTGGAACTGCTTTGCTGGCACCACCACCGCGCGCAGGGCTGTGGGCGCGACACCCGCCGATTCGGCCAGCGCAGCCGACAAGAGGGTCGCCACCGCACGCGCCTGCGGCAAGGCGCGCAGCATCGGCTGGCTGCGCTTGAGGTGCCATGGGCGCGCATGCGGCCACAGGTGCACGTAGGCGATGCGGTCGGCGTCGTTGAGCAGCAAGGTCACGTCGCCGCTGCCGTCTGCGTTGGTGCGCAGGCCGGCCGTTTCGATCTGCGAGTGCGGCAGGTTGAAGGTGATGGTCAGCACCACGCCAATGCGCATCACCACCCGCTTGTCGGTGATGGTGTAGATGCTGGTGCGTGCGATCAGCCAGGCCATCAGCGAGAGCACGGCGATCGCCATCACGGCCAGGGGCAGCAGCCACACCACCGCCAGTACGGCCTCGAACCCGCCGCCGCCGTTTGACAACACGGTGACCCCGCGCCAGGCGAGCAGCACGGCAAAGTAGACCGACAGCATGCGCGTGTGCAAGGCCTCGCGGGCCATCACGCGCCAGTCGGGCGAGCCTTGCCAGAGCAGGCGCTCATCCCGGGGCAGCGGCTCCGGCAGGCCGAGCTCGGCCTCGAACTCGTGCTCGGGTGCGGGCTCGTGCGTTTGTTGACGGGCTTGTGAATTCGTGATCACAGCAGCGGCTCCTGGCGGTCGGGCGTGGCGTACAGCGTGCCGCCGCCGTAGTAGCCCATGATCTTGTCTTCTTCGAGCAGCGTGACGGCATCGGGATTGCGCGTGGCCGGCACTTGCGCGAACTGGCCCGCCAGGATCGACCGCACCTTGACGTTGCGGTCGCCGATGCGCGAGAAGTTCACCGGCAGCAGCACACGGCGGCTGCCGTCTTTCACCGGCACCTCGACCTCGAGGTAGCGGAACAGCACCTCCGCCCGGTCGACCCACAAGTCGCGCACCACACCTGCCACCGCGCCATCGGCGCCAATCACCGGCAAGCCGCGCGGGTCGGGGTCGTGACCAGACACTTCAAAACTCGGGGCCACGCGCAGCGGCACGATGCGTGCGTCGCCCTCGACCGTGGTGTCGACGATGTCGGCACGGTCGGCGTAGGAGCCCGGGCCGATGGCCGCGAGCATCGGGTCGCCATTCGGCTCCAGCGGTGCGCCCAAGTGGCCGAGGCTCGGCGTACCGCCCAACGGTTGGTTCGAGCCGCGGAAGTTGGGCGAGGTCACCACGCGGCCGTCGCGCAGCAGGTAGGTCTTGGGCTCGGGCACGCTCGGCCAGCCCTCCACCTTGACGCGGCCGCCCGAGCGGTCGGTGCGGTCAGACTCCAGCGGGTAGCCCTCGCGTTTGTCTTCTCGGTGCAGGTAGTAGATGAGCCCTGCGAAGAAGACCCAGAAGACGTACAACACGATTTGCGCCACGTCGATGTACGACGTGATGGCTCCGGTTTCCATGGGGGGCTCCTCTCGGGTGGGTAATCAACCGGGCAATTCGGCGAGGCCGAACTTGCCCGTGGGTGGGGTGCGGGGCGCCTGACGCGCCGTGCGCACGAGCGGGCCGATCGCGATCAGCGTCGCAAACAGCAGGTAAATCTCGAGGTGGTAGACGAAGCTGTAGCCGGTGGCCGGGCTGCTCAGGGCCGAGCCCAATGCACCTTGTGTGGCCAGGCCCGAGACGAGGTCGCGAATGGCGCCGCCGGCGGCGATCGACACGCCTGCGCACGAAGCCTGCACCGCGCCCCAGGCGCCGAGCGCCAGGCCGTTGAGGCCGTCGTTTTCGAGGTTCATCGCGGCCGTCAGCGTGCCGACTGAAAACAGGCCGCCACCAAAGCCGATCACGGTGGCGCCGAGTCGAAACAGCGCCGTCGAGCCCAGCGGCTCGGCAAAGATCACGCAAGAAAACGCAAACAGGCCGGCGAGCACGCCCCAGGCCGCGAGCTTGTGCGGCGAGGTACCCCGACTGAGTGCGCGCGCTGCCAGCGCGAAGGCCACGAGGGCTCCGGCGGCCATCATTGCGGTGAGGGTGGTGGTCGCGCCCACCGACATTTTCAGGATCTCGCCGCCGTAAGGCTCGAGGATGATGTCTTGCATGTTGAACGCGGCTGTGCCCAGGCCCAGCGCGACCAGGAAGCGGATCGACTTGCCCTTGCTTGCAAAGCGCGCCCAAGCTTCGCGGAACGAAGGCCTGGGTTCAGCGCTTGGGCGGTTGGCCGGGTTGCGTGCTTCCTGCTTCCACAGCGCGAAGAGGTTGACCAGCATCGTCAGCAAGGCCGCTCCTTGCACCACCTGGATCAGCCTCACCTGGCTGAAGTTGCGCAGCGCCAGGCCGAACAGCAGGCCGCTCGTCACCATGCCCAGCAACAGCATCACGTACATCAGCGCGACCACGCGCGGGCGTGTTTCGGGCGAGGCGAGGTCGGTGGCCAGGGCGAGGCCGGCGGTCTGCGTGGTCTGCAGGCCGGCACCCACCAGCAAGAAGGCCAGCGCCGCCCCGGCGTGGCCGACCCAGGCCGGCCCGTGGGTGTCACCCGACAGCACGATCAGCGCGAAGGGCATGATCGCAAAGCCGCCGAACTGCAGCAGCGTGCCCATCCAGATGTAGGGCACGCGCTTCCAGCCGAGCACCGAACGGTGCGTGTCGGAGCGAAACCCGATCAGCGCGCGAAACGGGGCGAACACCAGCGGCAACGCCACCATGGCCGCGACCAGCCAGGCCGACATGCCCAGCTCCACGATCATCACGCGGTTGAGCGTGCCCACCAGCAACACCATCGCCATGCCCACCGACACCTGGAACAGCGCCAGGCGCAGCAGGCGAGGCAGCGGCAACTCGGCGCTCGCCGCATCGGCGAAGGGCAGGAAACGAGTGCCGACCTTGGCCCACTGGCCCGCGAGGGTCGAGTTGAGTTTCAGGACGGTGCGCGCCGGGTTCATGACTTCACCAACTCCAGCGCTTGCGAGGTGTAGAAACCGCTGGAGATGCGCTCGGTGCGGCCGCGCGACCAGCCTTGCAGCTGTGCCTCGTTGTCGATGCGGCGGTGCAACCAGCGCTCGGCAATGGGCACCACGGCCGGCGAGCGGTTGCCGCGCGGGAACAGCTTGCCCACCGCGCGAAACACTTCAAGCGCCGGGCTGCTGGGCACATAGGTGAAGAGCAGGCCGACACGTGTGCGCTGCGCGAGACCGGCCAGCACGTTGACCGCGTCACCGGTCTCGTAATGGATGACCGAATCCATGCCGACCACGTAGTCGAAGTGGCCGAGTTCGGGCGCGAGCATGTCGCCCGAGCGGAAGTCGATCGAGCCGCCGTTGCGCAGCTGCGGCTGGCGCTCGCGTGCGAGGTTCACGAGCGTGGGCGACAGGTCGATCGCCAGCACGTCGGCGCCACGGTGGGCCGCTTCGACGGCGAGTGCGCCAGTACCGCAACCGGCATCGAGCACACGCAGGCCGCGCAGGTCATCGGGCAGCCACGACAGGAGCGTGCTGCGCATGCGTTCACGCCCGGCTCGCACCGAAGCGCGCACACGGCCGACCGGTGCATCCGACGTGAGTCTCGCCCACGCCTGCACCGCCGTGCGATCGAAGTAGGTTTCGATCTGCCCGCGCCGTTGTTGGTAACTGTCTGCCCCCCGGTCGCGGGATACCGCGACCGACCCCCCGAGGGTGTCGAGCCCGGCTTGGGGCGGCCCGGCGCTCGGGCTCCGAGTGGTGAGGTGGCTCATCAGTCAAAACCCAACAGGTCAAAGATGTCGCGGTCTTTCATCGGCACTGCGTTCAAAGGCTCGCTGCCGAGCCACAAAGAAGCAGCCAGGCGCATGTATTCCTTTTGCACCAGCTCCAGCTCGGGCGAGTACTCCATCTCGAACAGAGTCGACTTTTTGAGTCGGCTGCGGCGGATGACGTCGAGGTCGGGGAAGTGCGCCGCCAGCTTCAGGCCGATCTTGTTGTTGTACTTGTCGATCTGGTCGGTGGCGGCGCTGCGGTTGGCAATCACGCCGCCCAGGCGCACGTTGTAGTTCTTCGCCTTCGCGCCGATGGCCTGCACGATGCGGTTCATCGCGAAGATCGAATCGAAGTCGTTGGCGGTGACGATCAGCGCGCGGTCGGCGTGTTGCAGTGGGGCGGCAAACCCGCCGCAGACCACGTCGCCCAGCACGTCGAAGATCACCACGTCGGTGTCTTCGAGCAGGTGGTGTTCCTTCAGCAGCTTGACGGTCTGGCCGACCACGTAGCCACCGCAGCCGGTGCCGGCAGGCGGCCCGCCGGCTTCGACACACATCACGCCGTTGTAGCCCTCGAACACGAAGTCTTCGACGCGCAGCTCCTCGGCATGGAAGTCGACCGTCTCCAACACGTCGATCACGGTGGGCAGCATCTTCTTCGTCAACGTGAAGGTCGAGTCGTGCTTCGGGTCGCATCCGATCTGCAGCACGCGCTTGCCCATCTTGGAGAAGGCGGCCGAGAGGTTGCTCGAGGTGGTGCTCTTGCCGATGCCGCCCTTGCCGTAGATCGCAAACACTTTCGCGTTGCCGATCTTGAGGTTCGGGTCGAGCTCGACTTGCACGCTGCCCTCGCCGTCGAGACGAAGGTTCTTGCGGATGCCCGGACTCTTGATGTCCGGGAACGGGACCGTTGTCGTGCTCATGCGGGAGTTCCTTCTCTGCTGTCGGTAAACACGCCTTCGAGCCGGTCTTCAAGCTCCTCGCCAGCCCGACGCAAGGCGGCGAGCATCGTCGCGTCGGGGTTCCAGAATTTGCGGTCAGACGCTTCGAGCAGCCGGTTGGCCACCCGCGCCGAAGCGGTCGGGTTCAGCTTCGCCAGCCGGTCGCGCATGGCCGGGTCGAGCATGAAGGTCTCGCTGAGTTGCTCGTAGACCCAGGGCTGTACCTGGCCGGTCGTGGCCGACCAGCCCATGGTGTTGGTCACGTGCACCTCGATCTGGCGG
Source organism: Rhizobacter sp. (assembly GCF_031412075.1). Lineage (GTDB taxonomy): Bacteria > Pseudomonadota > Gammaproteobacteria > Burkholderiales > Burkholderiaceae_C > Rhizobacter. Next base: position 11,708 of record NZ_JANOCG010000039.1, on the reverse strand, counting down.
ACACCCTCGTAGCCGTGCTTGAGCATGCCTTCGTACCACTTCGGGTTGAGCATGCGGGTGCGGGTCTCGAGTGCCACCTGTTCGGTCAGCGTGCGCACCGTGCCGCCGCCGTTGGCGTCGCGCGTCTGGTCGCCGATGTAGACCGGCGCAACTTCGGCGCCTGCCCCATGTTTCTCGGATTTCGCGCGCTTGACCGCGCGGCTGATGCCGCCCAGCGTGTCGAAATAAGTGTCAATCGTGGTCACGCCGAGCTCGACCGAGTCGAGGTTCTGGTAAGCGAGCTGCACACCGGCGAGCACGCTGTTGAGCAGCTGAGCCTGCTGCACCGGGCGGCCGCTGCGGCCATAGGCAAAGCCCTTGCGGCGGCTGAAGGTCTCGGCGAGTTCGTCGCCGTCTTCCCAGCGGCTGTTGTCGACCAGGCTGCCGACGTTGGCCCCGTAGGCACCCTCGGCATTGCCGAAGACGCGCAGCGAGGCCGTCTCCAGGTCACCGCCATGCTCGGCCATGTAGGCCAGCGCGTGTTGGCGAATGAAGTTCTGTTCCAGCGGCTCGTCGGCACCGGCGGCCATGAACGCGGCTTCGGCAAGCAGCTTGATCTGCAGCGGCAGCAGGTCGCGGAAGATGCCCGACAGCGTGATGACCACGTCGACCCGCGGCCGGCCCAGCTCGGCCAGCGTCATCAGCTGCGCGCCGGCGAGGCGGCCGTAGCTGTCGAAGCGTGGCTTGGCGCCCATCAGCGCCAGGGCTTGGGCGATCGGGCCGCCTTCGCTCTTGAGGTTGTCCGTGCCCCACAGCACCAGGGCAATCGACTCCGGAAAGGCGTGGCCGTCGGCCTGGTGGCGCTGCAGCAGCCGCTCGGCCTGGCGTGCGCCGTCTTGCACCGCATACGCACTGGGGATGCGGAAGGGGTCGAAGCCGTGCAGGTTGCGCCCGGTCGGCAAGATGGCCGGCGTGCGCAACAGGTCGCCGCCAGGCGCAGGGCGCAGGAACTTGCCGTCGAGCGCGTGCAGGATGCCGTCGATCTCGTGGTCTTCGGCCATCAGCGCATCGGCCGCGGCCAGCTGGGTCAGCAGCTCGATGGTGGCCGCATCGCCTTGCGCAGTGCCGCCAGCGACCAGCGCTTCGATCACCGCGCGCTCCGGCCGCGCGCCATGCGAGGCCTCGGCCAGCGAGAGCAGCAGGTCGACACGCTCGGTCGGTGTGGGCGCCTGGCCGACGATGTGCAGGCCGTGTGGGATCAGCGTGTACTCGAGTTCGAGCACGGCGTCGTTGAGCTTGGCGATCTGCAGCGGTGCCGCATCGCCCCACGCGGGCTCGAGGGTCGCCAGCTCCAGCTCGGCGGCCTGGGCCTGGATCATCAGCGCAAGTTCCTGGGCTTCGTTCGCGGCGTCGGGCTCCAGCGCGCGGTAGCGTTCGAGCAGGCCTTTCAGGTCGACCAGGCCCTTGTACAAACCGGCTTGGGCGACGGGCGGCGTGAGGTAGCTCACCAGCGTGGCAGCGGCGCGGCGTTTGGCAATCGTGCCCTCGGAGGGGTTGTTCGAGGCGTAGAGGTACAGGTTGGGCAGGTCGCCGATCAGCCGGTCGGGCCAGCAGGCCGATGACATGCCGTTCTGCTTGCCGGGCATGAACTCGAGCGCACCGTGGGTGCCGAAGTGCAGCACCGCGTGCGCGCCGAAGTCTTCGCGCAGCCAGCGGTAGAAGGCCGAGAAGGCGTGCGTCGGTGCAAAGCCCTTCTCGAACAACAGGCGCATCGGGTCGCCTTCGTAACCGAACGCCGGCTGCACGCCGACGAAGACGTTGCCGAAGCGCTCGCCGTACACAAACAGGCTGCTGCCATCGCTTTGTTGCTGGCCTGGCGCGGGGCCCCACTGCGCCTCGATCTCCTTCAGGTGCTTCTCGCGCCGCACGTGGTCGTCGGCCGGGATGCGCACGTGCACGTTGGCCGCCGCGCCGTAGCGCGCTGCGTTGCCGTTGATGATGCGTTCGCGCAGGTCGTCCACGCTCTTGGGCATCTCGACGTGGTAACCCTCGCGCTGCATTGCCGCCATGGTGTTGAACAGCGACTCGAACACCGAGAGGAACGCGGCCGTGCCGGTGTTGCCCGCGTTGGGCGGGAAGTTGAACACCACCGCTGCGACCTTGCGTTCGGCGCGCTGCGAGCGACGCAGGTCGACCAGCTTGCCTACACGAGCGGCCAGCAGGTCGGCGCGCTCGATGCAGCTGTGCATGTCGTGGCTGTCGACCACGTTCTTGAAGGTGCAGCCATGGGCGCAGCCGGTGCAGGCAATGTGTTCGGCACTGCCGCGGCCACCGAACACCATGGAGCCTGTCGCGCCGTCGAGCTCGGGGATCGCCACCATCATCGTGGCCTCGACCGGCAACAGCCCGCGCGGCGAGCCGCCCCATTCGTCGAGCGTCTGGAACTCCACCGGCGTGACGGCGAGGTAGGGCACGTCGAGCGAGGCGAGGATGTCTTCGGCCGCCTTGGCGTCGTTGTAGGCGGGGCCGCCGACGAGCGAGAAGCCGGTCAGCGAGACCACCGCGTCGATGGCCGGCCGGCCGTTGTCGAAGAAGAAGGCATCGATGGCAGGCCGCGAGTCGAGGCCGGTGGCAAACGCCGGGATCACACGCAGGCCGCGTGCTTCCATCGCGGTGATCACGCCGTCGTAGTGGTCGGTGTTGCCGGCCAAGAGGTAGGAGCGCATCAGCAGCAGGCCCACCGTGCCGCGCTTGCCGGTGGTGGCGACGCGCGGCAGGCCGGCCTGCGAGGTCGACATGCGCGGGTCCATCTTCGGGTGATAGACGCCGACCTCGGGGTACTCGACCGGTGGCTTCGGCTTGGCGACACCGCGCAGCGCCTTGCGTGGCCCGTCGGCATAACGGTCGACCAGGAACTGCACCATGCTCGCGACATTCGTCTCCGACCCGGCAAGCCAATATTGCAGGGTCAGGAAGTAGGCCCGAACGTCTTGCGCGGTGCCCGGGATGAAGCGCAGGATCTTCGGCAGGCGGCGCAGCATCTTCATCTGCTGCGCGCCGGCGGTGGCTTTCACGCCGGTTTCGTTGCCCTTGGCTTCGGGCTTGCCGCGCAGGCGCTTGAGCAAGGCCATCGGGCCGCTGGCCGGCGCGCCCATGTCGAACTTGCCCATGCGGGTGAGTTTCATCACCTCGGCGGCCGACATCGCGCAGACCATCGCGTCGCAAGACTCGCGGCGTGCCTTGAGCGCGGGCAGCACCGGCGTGAAGTGTTCTTCCATGAAGAGCATGGTCGCGATGACGATGTCGCCGTGGGCGATGTCGTCTTCGCAGCGCTTGAGCGCCGCACCGTCGCCGCCCCATTCGGCTGCGGCGTGGATCACCAGCTTCAAGCCGGGCATGGTTTTGGCCAGCGCGCGGTTCGCGCGCTCGGCGGCGCTTGCGAGATGGCTGTCCATGGTGACGATGACCACCCGCATCGCGGGATGCACCGTGATGGGTGCGGTGGCCAGGCTAGCGGCTGAAGTGCGCTTTGGCGTCATAGAGGGTCTCGATGGTGATCACCGGTACGCTATGGTCGTGTGCGTATCGCTCGGTGTTGCGGCGCGCTTTGCCGCGCACGAAGAAGGGGATCTTCTTGAGCTCCTTCTCCGCGTCAGGGGCCCACATCGCCAGGATCGTGGCTTGCGGGCTTTCTTCGTTCTTTTCGCTCTGGTTTGCAGTTGCCGAAACTTGTTGTGGCGCGTTCTCGATTGCGGCCGGGCTGGCGTGGCCACCCAGGTGCGAGGGCGCTGCGTCTTCATGGAATTCGAAGTCGCCGCGGAACATGCCGATCAGGTGTTCTTCCAGGCCCATCATCAGCGGGTGCACCCAGGTGTCGAACAGCACGTTGGCGCCTTCGAAGCCCATCTGCGGCGAGTAGCGTGCCGGGAAGTCCTGCACATGCACCGGCGCCGAGATCACCGCACACGGCACGCCCAGGCGCTTGGCGATGTGGCGCTCCATCTGCGTGCCGAGCACCAGCTCGGGCTGCAGCTCGGCGACCTTGGCTTCGACCTCGAGGTAGTCGTCGCTGATCAGGGCTTCGACCTCGTACAGCTTGGCCGCTTCGCGCACCTCGCGGGCGAACTCGCGGCTGTAGGTGCCGATGCCGACCACCTTGAAGCCGAGTTCGGTGGAGGCCACGCGTGCGGCGGCCACCGCGTGTGTCGCGTCGCCGAAGATGAAAACGCGCTTGCCGGTGAGGTAGGTCGAATCGACTGAACGCGCGTACCAGTTGGAACGTGATTGCACGTCGGCGAGCGCGGTTGTCGCGTCGATGCCGGCGAGCTGGGCGACCTCGGCGACAAAGTTTTTGGTGGCGCCGGCGCCAAGCGGAATCGTCTTGGTGGCGGGTTGGCCGAAGCTGCGGGTGAGCCAGCTGGCGGTGAGCGAGCCGACTTCGGGGTAGAGCACGACATTGAAGTCGGCCTCGCCCAGGCGTGACAGGTCTGATGCACTGGCGCCCAGCGGCGCGACGACGAGCACGTCGACACCCATGTGGGTGAGCAGGCGGGTGATCTCGGTCACGTCGTCGCGGTGGCGAAAGCCGAGCGCGGTGGGGCCGAGGATGTTGCAGCTGGGGCGCTGCCCTGCAGCGCGTGGTGGGCGCACGGTGCCGGGCGGCGGCACATGAGGGCCAGCGAGAGCGCGCACCATCTGATAGAAGGTCTCCGAGGCGCCCCAGTTTTCCTTGCGCTGGTACGACGGCAGTTCGAGTGCGACCACCGGCACCGGCAGGTTCAGCGCCTTCGCCAAACCACCCGGGTCGTCCTGGATCAACTCGGCAGTGCACGAGGCGCCGACCATCATCGCCGCTGGCTTGAATCGCTCGTAGGCCTCGCGTGCGGCGTTCTTGAACAGCTCGGCGGTGTCGCCACCGAGGTCGCGCGCCTGGAAGGTGGTGTAGGTCACCGGCGGGCGTTTGGGCAGCCGCTCGATCATCGTGAACAGCAAGTCGGCGTAGGTGTCGCCCTGCGGTGCATGAAGCACGTAGTGCACGTCTGTCAGCGCGGTGGCGACCCGCATCGCGCCGACGTGCGGCGGGCCTTCGTAAGTCCACAAGGTGAGTTGCATGGTCAGGCCACCAGCTTCAATCGGCGCAGCAAGGGGCGCGTGAACAACTCGGCCAGGTCACCGGCCTGGTCGTAGCCCTGGATGGGCGTGAAGACGAGTTCGATCGACCACTTGGTCGTCATGCCTTCGGCTTCGAGCGGGTTGGCCAGGCCGAGGCCGCAGACCACGATGTCGGGTTGCAGGGCGCGGCAGCGATCGAGCTGCTTCTCTACGTGCTGCCCTTCAGACAAGGTGGTGCCTGCGGGCAACAGCGCCAGCTCTTCGGCCAGGTGCTGCCGGTGCAGGTAGGGCGAGCCGACCTCGGTGAGCTGCATGCCCAACTCGCGCGCCAGGAAGCGGGCGATCGGGATCTCGAGCTGCGAGTCGGGGAAGAAGAAAATGCGCTTGTCGGCCAGCGTGGCGCGGTGGCGCACCAGCGCGGCACGTGCGCGCTCGCGGCCCGGGGCGGTCACACGCTCGAACACATCGGCAGCCACACCGAAGGCCGTGGCCGCCGCTTGCAGCCACAGCGTGGTGCCTTCGGCGCCCAGCGGGAAGGGCGCGGCCAGGCGCTTGGCGCCGCGCGCTTCGAGCAGGCGCGCGGTGTCGGCCAGAAAGGGCTGCGCCAGCAGGATGCGCGTGCGCGGCCCGATGGCCGGCATGGCGCCCGCACGCCGTGGCGGAAAGAAGTGCACCGGGCCGATGCCGAGCTGAGAGAACTGGCGCGCGAACTGGTCTTCGACCACGTCGGCCAGCGTGCCCACCACCATCAGCGAAGCCGGCGCATCGGCCGTCTCGGCGGGCAGTTGAGGCACCAGTGACGCGAGGCAGGCGTCTTCGCCTTGCGTGAAGGTGGTTTCGATGCCGCTGCCCGAGTAGCTGAGCACACGCACGTCGGGTGAAAAGCGGCCCGACAGGCGCGAGGCGGCGCGCGACAGGTCGAGCTTGATGACCTCCGACGGGCACGAGCCCACCAGGAACAGCAGCTTGATCTCGGGCCGGCGCTCGATCAACCGGGTCACGACCCGGTCGAGCTCGGTGTTCACGTCGGACAGGCCGGCCAGGTCGCGCTCGTCGATGATGGCGGTGGCAAAACGCGGCTCGGCGAAGATCATCACGCCGGCAGCCGACTGGATCAGGTGGGCACAGGTGCGCGAACCGACGACGAGGAAGAACGCGTCTTGAATCTTGCGGTGCAGCCAGATGATGCCGGTGAGGCCGCAGAACACTTCGCGCTGGCCGCGTTCGCGCAGCACCGGCGCGTCGCTGCAACCATCAGATGGCGCGCTGCGGATCGGGATGACCGGGCTCATGCCGCCACCTGCTTGCCAGAGACCACCGCTGGCCGGCTGGCTTGGTCGAGCCGCGCCGCACGAAGCTTCAAGATGAACTGCGCCGCGTTGATCACATAGGTGGCATAAGCCGCCAGCGCCAGGTGCATCAGCTGCCGTGCGTCGAGCGCCCCGGTGAACAGCGCCACCAGGTAGGCGGTGTGCAGCGCCAGCACCAGCATGCTGAACACGTCTTCCCAGTAGAAGGCGGGGGCGAACAGGTAGCGGCCGAAGACCACCTTCTCCCAGATGCAGCCGGTGACCATGATGGCGTAGAGCGTCAGCGTCTTCACCACCACCGACCAGACCGCGGCGTCGTGCCCGGCGCCGGTGGCGAGGTAACGAAGCACCAAGCCCAGGCTGACGATGAACACCAGGAACTGCACCGGTGCGAGCACGCCTTGCACGAGGGTCCACGGCGATGCGTCGCGCCGTTGGCGCTCTTCGGGGGTGTACAGAGGCCGGTACGGGGCTGGCCTGGTTCCACTTGTTTGCATCGACATCCTCAGCTGTGCTGCTGGCGCTGAATCTAGACCCGCGTCGAAAGGTTGTCAATCAGGCTAGACGTAAATCAAACATGACACTATATTTGGGCCCAAGCCGTGTTCTTTCTCATGTTTCAGAGTCGGCGTTGAGAGGGCGCTAACCCGATTGACGACCTGATGGCGCGGCGGTAGAAACGATCTCGCAGCCGACAAAGCGATCAAAGCCTCGCATGTCGCCTACCGGCCCCCGCACAACGGTGGCACCGCCCCAGGTATGGTCCCGAGGCGCAACGCAGTACATCGCGAGGAGACCGTCGATGGAGAGCTTTCCGCAGGGGCAATCTGTGGCGCGTGAGGGTATGTCCAGGGGTGCTTCCGCACCTGAATGCGAGCTCGAGCTGCCGGGCTTCCGGCCTGAGGAGGCAGCCAACGACACCCGCATGTCGCAGCTGGCCCGCACGATCGAGCAAGAGATCATTCCGCGCCTGATGCTGGCGCACCGCACCGGCGCCGAGCCGCTGCCGCGGCCGGACCGTGGCAGCCAGGCGATCACCGCAGACGATGTCAAGCAGTTCGCCAAGCTGGTGCTGTCACACGATGAAGACGCCGCGTTTGCGGCCATCTCGGCCTTTCGTGCTCGCCAGGTGTCGGTCGAGAAGCTCTATGTCGACCTGCTCGCGCCGACGGCGCGTTATCTGGGCGACCTCTGGGACGACGACCTGTGCAACTTCACCGACGTGACGGTCGGCCTGGGCCGCTTGCAACGTGTGCTGCGCGAGCTCAGCCCCGCTCTGGGTCGAAGTGTGGATCACCCCATGCAGGGTCGACGCGTGCTGTTGCTGCCCAGCCCCGGCGAACAGCACACCTTCGGGCTGGTGATGGTGGCGGAGTTTTTTCGCCGGGCCGGGTGGGACGTGACCGGCGGCGCCTGGGCCGCCGGCGCTGACGCCTCGGCGCTGGTCAGCAGCGAATGGTTCGACGTGCTCGGCTTTTCGCTCGGCGCCGAGGTGCACTTGAAGCCGCTGGCTGCGAGCATCGCCGCGGTGCGGCACGCCGCTTGCAACCGACACCTCGTGATTCTGGTGGGCGGGCCGCTTTTTGGCGCGCATCCGGAGTTCGTCGGTCAGGTCGGTGCAGACGGCATGACAATAGACGGGCGCGAGGCTCCGTTGCTGGCCGAGACTCTGATCTCAGAGAAGGCACCGCAACGCGAGCCATCCGGCTGATGTTTGCTGCGCGCCACGGCATCGGTCACCAGACAGTCAAGCGAGGAACTGATGCATCAGCCGTCCAGAAAGTCAGCGCATGAGAGAGTTTGAATCGCCCGCACGCACGCTGGGCGACCTGAGCGCCGACGTTGCGGGCAAGCTGATCGCCGCCGCTGCCGACGTGGCCTTGATCATCGATGACAAGGGTGTCATCCGCGACCTCGCATTCGGCAGCGAAGACCTGCTGCGCGAGGGCTACTACGACTGGCTGGGCAAGGCCTGGGCCGACACCGTCACCGTGGAGAGCCGCCCCAAGGTCGAGGCCTTGCTGAGCGAATCGCGCAGCAATGCGTCGCCGCGCTGGCGCCACATCAATCACCCGTCGGTCGACGGTGTCGACTTGCCCTTGTCGTATTCGGCGATCACGTTGCCGCAGCAAGCCGGCCGTGCCGAGGCACGCTCGGTGGTGTTTGGCCGCGACCTGCGCGCCAACGCCGCGCTGCAGCAGCGCCTGATCAGCGCGCAGCAGGCGATGGAGCGCGATTACTGGCGGCTGCGCCACATGGAGACACGCTACCGCTCGCTGTTCCAGGTGTCGGCCGAGGCGGTGCTCATTCTTGACGCCACCACCGGCAAGCTCGAAGAGGCCAACCCGGTGGCGCAGGCGCTGTTCGGCGCCGACACCTCGCGACCGGGTTGGCTCATCACCGAAAGTTTCGAGCCCGATGCCGGTGGCAAGCCCAGCGGCGGCGTGGCCGCGATGCTCGGTCGTGTCAGCGCGACCGGCCACGGCGAGAGCGTGAACGCACGCAGGGTCGGCCAGCCCAGCGAGCTGCGCGTGTCGGCCTCGCTCTTTCGCCAGGAAAAAACAGCCCACCTGCTGGTGCGTGTGGCGCCGCTCGACGGCCGCACCAGCGTGGCCGAAAGCGGCGGGCAGAGCGCCATGCTCAAGCTGATCGACAGCGCCCCCGACGCCTTTGTCGTGACCGACCTCGACGGCCTCATCCTCACCACCAATCGGGCTTTCATCGACCTGGCCCAGCTTGCCACCGAGACGCAGGTGCGCGGCCAGTCGCTCGAGCGCTGGCTGGGCCGCACCGGTGTCGACCTCAACGTGCTCATCACCAACCTGCGCCAACGTGGCGCAGTTCGCCTGTTTGCCACCGTCATGCGCGGCGAGTACGGCGCCTCCACCGAAGTCGAAATCTCCGGCGTGGCCGTGACCGAGGGCGAGCAGCCCTGCCTGGGCTTCACCATCCGCGACGTGAGCCGGCGCCTGGCCGCCGAGGTGCGCACCACCGGCACCGGCCGCGAAATGCCGCGATCGGTGGGCCAGATGACCGAGCTGGTCGGCCGCGTGCCGCTGAAAGACATCGTGCGCGACACGACCGACCTGATCGAGCAGCTGTGCATCGAGGCGGCACTCGAGCTCACCCACGACAACCGCGCCTCGGCAGCGGAAATGCTGGGTCTGAGCAGGCAGAGCCTCTATGTGAAGCTGCGCCGTTTCAACATTGGTGACTTGACCCCGGTTCCCGGCGAAGAGTGAGCGGCTGGAAGCCGCTCAGGCTCCGTTCGCCTTGAGCCGCCCGGCTCCGTTCGCCCTGAGCTTGTCGAAGGGTGCGCAGTGCACGGCGCTGGCTTGGACAGGCTCAGCCCGAACGGCATCGGTGAACTCAAGTTGACACTGGCGGTGTAAATCTAGATTGACGTCGTCGGCCGTCGTGTGCAAGATGCCTGGCATGGCACGACCCGCCCTGTCCGCTGTTGCGGAGCTGCTCAAACCCATCACCTGGTTCCCGCCCATGTGGGCCTTCGGGTGTGGCGTGGTGGCTTCGGGCGTTGCCACCGAAGGCCGCTGGCCGTTGATCGTGGTCGGGGTGTTGCTCGCCGGGCCCCTGGTGTGCGCGAGCAGCCAGGCGGTGAACGACTGGTTCGACCGGCACGTCGACGCCATCAACGAGCCGCAGCGGCCCATCCCCTCGGGGCGCATGCCGGGCCGTTGGGGGCTCGCGATCGCGATCCTCTGGACGCTCTTGTCCCTGCTTGTCGCCGCGTTCCTGGGCCCGTGGGGTTTCGCCGCCGGCGTGGTCGGCCTGCTGCTCGCCTGGGCCTACAGCGCGCCGCCTTTGCGACTCAAGCGCAACGGCTGGTGGGGAAACGCCGCCTGTGGGCTTTGCTACGAGGGCCTGGCCTGGCTCACGGGCGCGGCGGTGATGGCCGGTGGGGCCATGCCCGAGTTGCGTTCGGTGGCGCTGGCGCTGCTCTACAGCGTGTCGGCGCACGGCATCATGACGCTCAATGATTTCAAGTCGGTCGAAGGCGATCGGCAGATGGGCATCGCCTCGCTGCCCGTGCAGCTCGGCGTGAACGGCGCGGCGCGCACCGCCTGCTGGGTGATGATCCTGCCGCAGCTGTGCGTGACGGGCATGTTGGTGTTGTGGCAACAGCCTTGGCATGCCCTGGCGGTCGGCGGGCTGATCGCGCTGCAGCTCGTGCTGATGCGCCGCTTTCTGCAGCAGCCCACCGAGCGGGCGATCTGGTACAGCGGCTTCGGCGTGCCGCTGTTCGTGATCGGCATGATGGTCAGCGCCTTTGCGCTGCGCACCGCACAGGTGGTGCCATGAGCGCGCCCTTCGGATGGCTGGCTATCTCACGCCTGGGGCTGGTGCAGGCCTGCCTCGGGGCGGTGGTCGTGATGACCACCTCCACGTTGAACAGAGTGATGGTGGTCGAGCTGGCCTTGCCCGCCTTGCTGCCCGGCATGCTGGTCGCGTTGCACTATCTGGTGCAGCTGGCGCGCCCGCGCATGGGTTATGGCAGCGACATGGGCCAACGACGCACGCCGTGGATCATCGGCGGCATGGCGGTGCTCGCGGTCGGGGGCGTGCTGGCGGCCGTGGCCACGGCGTGGATGGGCACCGAGCGCAGCGCCGGCATTGCACTCGCCGTGTTCGCGTTTGTGTTGATCGGCATTGGCGTCAGCGCCAGTGGCACCTCGCTCCTGGTGCTGCTCGCGTCGCGGGTCGACGCGCCGCGCCGCGCCCCTGCGGCCACGCTGGTGTGGCTGATGATGATCGTGGGCTTTGCCCTCACCGCCGGCATCGCCGGCAAGCTGCTCGATCCGTATTCGCCTCAGCGCCTGGTGGTGGTGACGGCTGTGGTGTCGCTCGTCGCGGTGCTGGTGAGCGTGCTCGCCACCTGGCGGCTCGAAGGTGCTGCCACGCCGCTGCTTGCCGCCAGCCCGGCCGTCGATCCCAAGCCCACCTTCCGTGAGGCGCTCACCCAGGTGTGGGCCGAGCCGGTGGCGCGCCGCTTCACCGTCTTCGTGTTCATCTCGATGCTCGCCTACAGCGCGCAAGATTTGATCCTCGAGCCCTTCGCCGGCACGGTGTTCGGCTTCACCCCGGGCGAGTCGACCAGCCTGTCGGGCGTGCAGCACGCTGGTGTGCTGCTGGGCATGTTGGCGGCGGCGTTTGCCGGGCGGGGCCGGCGCTTCGGCTCGCTTCGGGCCTGGCAGATTGGCGGCTGCCTGATGTCGGCACTGATGTTGTCGGGCCTGGTGATGGCCGCGCTCGTCGGGCCCGCGTGGCCCTTCAAGGCCACGGTGTTCG
>NZ_JANOCG010000038.1:0-4316 GCF_031412075.1 Rhizobacter sp. | reverse complement strand
AGCGCATTCGCCAGAATCACCAGCGCCTCGCGCTTCACGGCGTTGCGGCTCGGCGTGCTGCAAGCCGCCGAGGTAGTCGGGTTCGTCGCAGGCGGTGTTGAGCGTGTGGGTGTTGACGAAATAGACACCGTGGGCACGCGGTGGCTGTTGTTGCAGCAGGCCATGCAGCAGCGAAAGCGCGTGTTCCATGTTCACGTCGGTCACGGGCACGCCCAGCACCGACAGGGTGTCGCTGGGCGTGGTGGCGAGCGCGGTGGCCAGCGCGGGCAAGGCGCAGTCGGGGCGGCTGCTCATCACGCCGGCTCCGCTTGGGCGGCCAGGCTCGCGAGCAACACCTTGCGATCGACCTTGCCGTTGGCGTTGAGCGGGAACTCCGACACCAATCTCAATTCGCTCGGGTGCATGTAGGGCGGCAGGCGCGCGATCACACGCTCGCGGATGGCGGTGGTGTCGGCGCTGTCCGCGCCGAGGAAACCGACGATGCCATCGGCGCCACTGGCCGTGACCGGCCAGCCGACCGCGATGGCCACATCGACCCCGGCCTCCTGGCGCAAGATGGCTTCGACTTCACCCAGCTCGACGCGGTAACCCTGGATCTTGATCTGGTTGTCGACCCGGCCCAGGTAGACCAGCGGCTGGCCAGCGGCCGGGCGGCGCACACGGTCGCCGGTGCGATAGAAGACCTCGTTGCGGCCCGGTGGCATGACAAACGCAGCCGCCGTGCGCTGCGGGTCTTTGTAGTAGCCGAGCGTGAGCTGCGGGCCGGTCATCAGCAGCTCGCCGGCTTCGCCGATGGCGACTTCGTTTTGCTGCTCGTCGGCCACCAGCATCTTCATGCCGGGATAGGGCTCACCGATGGGCACCACGCCAAACTCGCTTTGCGCGGGCGAGGTCTCGCCGTTCCAGCGGTACAGCGTGCAGGCGATGGTGAGCTCGGTCGGGCCGTAGAGGTTTTCAAGCACCGATTGCGGCGCGGCCTCAGCCCATTTCTGCACCATCTCGACCGGCAAGGCTTCACCGCAAAACAGGCTGAAGCGCAGGCCCGGATACTTGCCGGCCTTGAGCATCTTGAGGCGGCTCATCAGCACCACCGTCGACGGCACCGAGAACCACATCGTGATGCCGCAGTCGGTGATGTACTTGCCTGGGAACATCTTCTGCCCGCCGGTCGGCGCGCACAGACACGCGCCTCGCTCCCAGGCGACGAACATGTCGTGCACCGACAGGTCGAAGGTCAGGTCGAAGGTTTGCGAAAACCGGTCATGCTCAGTCACCGCGTAGCGCTCGACCATCGCGTCGATGTAGGGCACCACGTTGCGGTGCGCCACCATCACACCCTTGGGCTGTCCGGTGCTGCCCGAGGTGAAAAGCAGGTAGGCAATGGCGTTGGCGTCGACCGGGCCTGCGACCCACGCACTGGCATCGAGCAAATCGCTCGCGCCGAGAAAGCGGTGCTTGGGCCACTGCGCGGCGAACTCGCTCACGTCGTCGTGTTCAGGCAGCAACAGCAACAACGGGGTGTCGACACCGTCAAGCACCTCGCCAAGTTGCCGCGCTCCATGTGCGTCGACGATCACGCTGCGGCATTCCGAACGCACCAGCATGCCGCGTGTGCGGTCGCTCGGGAAGCCAGGGTTGAGCGGCACGTAGCCATGACCACGAAGCAAACCGGCCAACACCCCGGCATAGGCGGTGACCGAGCGGTGCGCAAACACCGCCGTCAGCTCAGGCTCATCTGCAGGCGCATGGGCCGACAAGGTCTGCGCCAGCGCCGCAGCGCGGTCGCGCAGTTGGCGGTAGCTCAACACCACCGCATCGAGCTGCAACGCAGGCCGGTCGGGGTGTTGTTCGACCGAACGCAGGAACCCGCTGCGAAGGCTGCGCTGCTCCTGCGGCATCTCAGGTCACCTGGGCAAAAAACGCGCCATAAAGCGTGTTGATGCTGGTGAACACCTGGGGCTCGATGTCGTCGGTGTCGACGTCTTCACCCCGCAGGCTTTCGATGAAAAGCACAAACTCGACGATGTCGAGCGAAGAGAGGATGCCCTCTTCGAGGATGTGCGTTTCATCGGTGAAGGCCGCTTTGGAGGGGGCCTTGGTGTGCTTGACGATCCAGTCGCGCAGCTTGGCTCTGACTTCGCTCTCTTGCATTCTTGTTTCTTTCACGCCTCGCTCATGGCCCCCACTTAAAGCGAGGGTTCCTCGGCCAGCAAGCCCGTCTTGATGAAGTAGTTGACAACCTTGGCCGAAGCCTTCTTGCGCAGCTCGGCGCCAGCGGGGTGCGACATCGCCATTTGCCGAAGTTCGTAGGAGTCAGCCAGGCCGGCATCGCGGTACATCGCCGGGTTGTAGTAGTCGCCCCAAGAGGCACGCAGGTAGGCCACCAGCCACTCGCGGAAGCCCGCCAGCGTCTCGGCCGACCACTCGGGCGAGTACTTGGCAAACAACTCAGCCAGCTGCACCCGGCCAAAGGCCAGGTGGCGTGCTTCGTCGATGTGGTGCACCTTGTTGACTTCGCGCACCAGCGCGTCGACACGTTCGTCTTTTTCGATGGCCAGGTTGTAGTAGTCGCCCAGTTCCTCGACCACCATCACCTTGCAGTAGAAGGCGACTTCTTCTTCGCCCTTGGCGTAGGTCTTGGGCAGCGAGATCTTCTTCTCGGGGTAGACCTTGCCGATGTAGCGGTTGCAGAACTCGCCGAACATCACCATGTGCTTGTTCTCTTCGTCGACGAAGTGATGCAGGTATTCGTTGACGGAGACGCTGTTGCCCTTGGCATAGAGGCGGTCGACCAGGCCGGCGACCAGCGGGCGTTCGCCTTGCAGCACCAGGCTGAAAAAATTGCCCAGTTCGTACAGGCTGAGTTTCTTTTGCTGCTCTTCGGTGAGGGCTTCGTAGGCCGGCGTGCCGTAGATCGAGATCAGCTCGGGCGGCATGTACCAGACGCCTTCTTCGAGGGCTTCGGGCCAGTTGAAGGTGTTGTAGACGTCCCAGGTTTTCTTGCGCGAGGCCTTGGTGAGGCGAATTGCGAGGTCGGATGCGGTTTCCACGATGGAATCCCCGTAACCACCAAAATAGGTGAACCGAAAGTATCCGCAGGAATTGGCAGCCAGTGCAACCCCGCGAATTGGCGTGTTCAGAGCGCCATGGGGCCGTGACCGTCCATATTTGTCAGATGAAGGCCTTGTGAGACTTCGGTGACGGGCTCCAGTGCCGCCTGCAGGGCGGGTGACGCAGCAAAAAGCCGCTTGTCGGCCAGCACCGCATAGCCGTTTTGCGCAAAACCCTGCGCCCAACCTGGGTGCGCCTGGTTAGAGACCACGATGTCCACGCCCCGCCGGGTGAGAAAGCGCGTGGCGGCGGCCACCACCTCACCCGCATCCGTCGGCTCGGCCAGGCAATCGACGACGGAGCCGACCCTCAGGTCACCAAAACGGTGCTCACCCTTCATCTGCGTGTCCATCACCAGCGCCCAGCCGATGACCTGGCCAGCGCGGTCGATGCGCAAGCGGGTGACAGGGGGCCATGCCCCTGCCGGCGCGAGGGCATTCATCGAAGCGGCGTCGCGCACCGCGATGGCGCGGTAGCTGCCTTTGCAACGATTCCACAGCTCGTCGGCCCAGGGGCCGAACTCGCCCACCTCGGTCGCACTGGCGGTGAAGCCTTTCGAACCCGATTTCAGCCGCAGCAGCGCATGCAGGGCGCGCAAGCCCAGCCAACCCAGGCCACTGAAAGCCGCCACGTCCAGCACCAGACGCCTCAAGGCCGACTTGCGCAGTTGGGCATTCAGCCGCAAGAAACGAAAGGGCTTGGCCACCCACAGGCAGAAGGGCGTGGGGTGCAGCAGCCAGTTCATCATGCGCAGCATCTGCACGACCGGCTGGTCGTCACCGCCGTGGCCCCAGCTGTAGAGCAGTGGGCGTTTCTTGAGCATGTCGCGAATCATGCGCAGGCCCAGCGTGCCGTGGCGCACGTCGATCGCGCCCTCGGAGAACGGCCCCTGCCAGTCGGTCACCACTTTCACTTCGCCGTTGATCAGCCAGTCTTGCGGCTTGAGGGCAAAGGCACCGCGCACGGCCACGTCGTCTTCGACCGCCAGGTAGTACTCGCGCCAAACGTTCTGGCCTTCACGTTTGGGGATCCAGTCCGGCTCGGGATCGACGTAAAAATTCCAGGGCGAACCGCCTGCGCTCATGCGCCGGTTGAACTCCTTCACGGCAGCGCTGCGCTCAGCGCTGTGCGGAATGATCTGAATGGCCATGGGCAGTCTGGGAGGCAGCCGTGCTGGTGGGCAGGCCGCTGTGGAACAAGGCGGA
>NZ_JANOCG010000037.1:0-14026 GCF_031412075.1 Rhizobacter sp. | reverse complement strand
ATCCATCAGCCGAGGTGGCACGGTGGTCGGCCAGAAGTAAAAGATCGCAAGACCGGTCACGCACAACGCGCCGGCCCACAGCCCATAGACCACGAGTCTGAGGAAGCTTCGTTGAAGCGCTGGTGCGATGCCCAGGTACAGCCACAGCGTGAGGTAGGGCCACAGGGCGGCCGGCTGGAAGCCGATCCACTGGTCGACCACGGTCAGCGGCATGGCCGTGGCCGGGTAGACCGGGTTGCGCAGCGTGTGGAAGTAGCCGATGAAAAACAACCAGGCGAAGGCGGTGATGCCCACGGTCTTGATGACGAAGCAGTAGCGCATGCGAGACCACAGCTCGGCACGCCAGGTCGTGGTCGCCACCGGGCTGTTCATGCCTGGAAGGGCGGGCGGTGCAAGGCCCGCTTGAGCAGCAGGCTGGGCAGGCGAAGCACGAACTCGACCATCAGGCGAAAGTGCATCCAGCTCAGCAACACGTTGTCGCGGCCATAACGAAAGTGCGACACACCACCTTCTTCGGCCGACAGGTATTTCACCGGTGCCGCCACGTTGAGCGGCTTGACGCCGCGCCACGCCAGGCGCACCACCGCCTCGGTGTCGAAGTCGAAGCGGCGCATCCAGGGCTGGCCGCGCATCACGGCGATGAGGTCGGCCACCGGGTAGACGCGAAAACCGTAGAGCGAATCGTCGATGCCGGCGCCGAGCGTCTCCAGATTCGTCCACCAGTTGGAGACCCGGCGGCCACGCACACGCAGCAAAGGCGCCGAGGCGTCGAACACCGGCCGCCCGAGCACCATGGCCTCGGGCCGCTGCTGCGAGGCCCGCATGAAGGCGGGGATCAGGTCGGCCGGGTGCTGGCCGTCGGAGTCCATGGTCAGCGCGTGGGTGAAGCCGGCTGCGCGTGCGGCCTGCAGGCCATGCAGCACCGCCGCGCCCTTGCCGCTGTTGACGGGCAGCTCGATCAGTTGGAGCCCGGGGTCGGCGGCGGCCAGGGCGCGCAAACCTTCGGGGGTGCCGTCGGTGCTGCCGTCGGTGACGACCCAGACGGGGTTCCAGTACGCGCGCGCCGCACGCACGGTGTCGTAGACCTGCGGCCCGGTGTTGTAGCTCGGGATCAGCAGCAGGTGCGTGGTCGACGCAGTCGGCGCAGCGCTCATCTCTTGCTCAGCTCGCCGGCGAAGTAGGCCTCGAGCCGCAGCAACAGGCCCTTGTGGTCGGCTTCGTGCGCAAAACGCTGGCCCAGGCGCACCCGGAACACCATCGGGAAGTGCGGCGGCCGCCAGATCGGCCAGCCCTTGCCGAGGTAGGGCGACTCGGCTTCGATGATGACGGTCTGGATCGGTACCTTGGCCATGTGGGCGATCAGCGTCATGCCGGGCAGGAACTTGTTGACCGGCGGTGTGATGGTGCGTGTGCCCTCGGGGAACATCAGCAACTGGCCGCCCTCGCGCAGGTCACGCACGGCGCCTCGCACCATGCCGCTGGGCGGCGAGTTGCGGATGTAGCGCGCCAGGCGGGCGCCGGCGCCGAGGAAGGGGTTGTACATGAGGCTGGTGCGCATGATGCACACGCCGCGTGGCACCTTGGCGATGATCAGCAGCGCGTCGAGCGCGCTCGGGTGGTTGCCCGCGATGATGAGGCCGGCGTCTTGGTTGAGCACGTCGAGCTCGCCGTAGTCGAGGCGCATCACGCCGGTCAACACCAGGTAGCCCCAGAAGAAGCGGTAACCCGAGGAGATCGCGGAACGGCCAATCACAATCGCACGCCGGCGGGGCAACACCGGGTAGAGCGCGTAGGAGAGGAGATTCCAGGCCAGCGAGAAGATGCCCAGGCCGAGCAGGGCCAGGTAGAAGAAGACGCCGGCGATGAGTTGTCTCAACAGCTTCACGGCGAGGCTCAGTCGTGGCTGGCGACGGTTTGTGACGAGGTGGTGAGCACCCACGATACGGCGAAACCGACCGTCAGGCCTGAGTTGCGGCGTACCAGCGGGCTGTCTTGGTAGACCGCGCCGTGCAGGCTTTCATGGCGCACGAAGCCGGCCAGCCACAGGGGGCCCCAGCGGCGCGAGGTGGAGGCGACGGTCTGCCAACCGGCATAGCCGCCACGCGCTTCGTAGGCGGGTCGCTCTGCAGTGGCGTAGGCCGGATCGACCTGGTAGTAGGGCGCGTGGTAGCGACGGTTGGCAAACAGCGGCCCGGTGAGCAGGCCGATGTTCCAGTTGGAGAGGGTGCCGGCGCGGATGTCGAGGTTGATGTTGGGCGAGAAGGTGGCGCCCACATAACGCGGCGAACGCTCCAGCGAGACCGCCGCGCGCAGCGGCAGGCGCAGGTCGAGCGTCCAGCGCTCGCGGGCCGATTCGGCCAGCACGATGTTCAGGTTGGGCCCCACTTCGACGCTGCCCGGCAGGTCGGGCATGCCTTGGCGGGCCTCGTTGTCGTTGCGGATGGGGGCCGAGGCACCGAAGCTCAGGTCGAGTTCGACCTCGCGCGTGTCGAGCAGCATGGCCCGCGTGCCCTTGCGGTCGGACTTCAGCCACGTGCCGCGGTACACGATGTACGGAAACGGCAGCAGGTAGGCGTGGCTCTGGTCGGAGCCACGGTAGTGAGGCAGGCTCAGGCCCGACAGGCCCAGGCCCAGCTCCCACAGCGGTTGTTGCGGTTGCGGGATGGGCGCGGTGATGGCGGGGGCTGCGGGAGGCGTGGGCTCGACCGGGGTCTCGGTGGCCGCCACGGCACCGGCGCAGGTTGCCAGCAACAGCGCGGCAAGGTGGGGGTGCTTCACGCCATGCTCCGTGCGCTGGCAAAACCGTGGGCTTCGATCTCGACCAGCAGCTCGGCGCGGCAGATGTCGGCGTTGAGGTAGCTCGCTTCGCGAGCCGCGTGGCTGCTTGCACCGATGGCACTTTCGAACACCTCGCGCACGCTCGGCAGGTCTTCACAGTGGCGCACGTAGACGGTGTAGAACATCTCGCCGGCCGGGAAGGCAAACCCACCGCGGGCCTCGGCCGCTTCTCGCACGGCGGTGATGTTGGCGAGGCTCTCTTCGGTCTGCCGGCGCACGTCGCCCGGGTGCAGGCTCTGGTGGCCAACGATGCTGGCGGTGCCCGAGATGAAGAGCGCGGCGCGGCCGCCGCCCACGTCGGCCAAGGCGGCGCGCGAAAACGTCGGTGCGCGCGGACCGTAGGTGTCGGGGTAGCGGTAGGCGCTCACCTGGCGCGGGTTTTCGATCGGAAGCGGAGCCTGACGGCCGGCCAGAAAGTAGACCCGCAGCGGCCCGCCGTGCGTGCCCAGCGCGCAGGCGGCGGGTGAGCCATCAAAGGCGCTGCGCTGCGCGTCGATGAACGCCTGCTGGCGCCCGGCGTTGAACTGCCGGTAACGCTCGGTGCCGCCGGCGTCGGCGTTGATGTGGGCGAAGTAGTTCCACACCCGCAGCAACTGGGTGCACGGGCTGGCAGCGAGCACGGCAAACACGTCTGCGTAGGCCTGGTGCGCAGCGGCCTGCATGCCCAGGCCGCTGTCGTCGATCTCGGCGTAGCCGTGCAGCCAGTGGCCATCGGTCACGAAGTGCACGCAGCCGTGTTGTTGCGCTTGCGGCGCGGTGCTGGACGTCCAGGCGTCGAGCACGCTGTCGCCACCGGCCATCAGCGGGGCTTGCAATGCGGAAGCAGCCATGCCGACCCAGCGGCCACCCAGCAAACGCGGCGGCACAAGGCCGTTGCTCGGCCGAAGCCGTTGGAACGTCAGGGGGGCGAGGGCGGTGAGGGTGAAGGGCAACGAAGCAAGATCAGTGGAGGCAGGCGATTTCATGCAACTGATTCGGTACTTCGGGCAGGCGGAGAGGGGGGCGGGGGCGAGCGTGATGCCGGTGTGACGGGCCTGCTGCGAAAAGCCGCAATTGTATCGCCAGCCCCTCGTGTGGCCGCCTTGCGCACCTCCCACGAAATGGTGATTCAGGCCGAACGAAACACCAGTTGTTTCATCTTCACGAGCAGGGGCGACACCATCGGCGTGGTGAGCATGGTGCTGGCCACCGCCATCAGCAGCAAGGCGGTGAAGGTTTCGTCGGTGATCACGCCCTTGTCGAGCAGCACGTTGGCAAAAATGATCATCACCAGGCCCTTGGTCTGCAAGAACCAGCCGATCAGCGCGCCCTCGCCCGG
The DNA here is from genome assembly GCF_031412075.1 of Rhizobacter sp. Taxonomy (GTDB): domain Bacteria; phylum Pseudomonadota; class Gammaproteobacteria; order Burkholderiales; family Burkholderiaceae_C; genus Rhizobacter. Next base: position 9,870 of record NZ_JANOCG010000037.1, on the reverse strand, counting down.
CTGCCACTTCAGGATCTTGCCGGCCAGATGGGTGGCGACCAGCTTGCCCACCACGGCCGCCAGCAGCATCGCGCCCGCCGCGATGAACACCGAAGCCCCGCCCACCTGCCAGTTGGTGCGCAAGCCGGTGCTCAGGAAGTACACCGGCGCGGCCACCAGCAGCACGTTGTGGCGCAAGGCGTCGAGGTGCTTCTGGTCGAACCAGTGGGCGTCGATGATGGCGCCCGCCAGAAAGGCACCGACGATGAAGTGCAGCCCGCACCAGTCGGCGCCCAATCCGCACAGGGCCAGCCAGATGATGCCGACGTACCAGCGGTCGCGCTCGGGAATGCGCTGCATCAGCTGGCGGAACAACCAACCGAAGACGGCGAACGCGAGCAAGAAGGCGAGCTGCTTGCCGACCCGGTCCCAGTCCATCAGGATGGCGGCGAGCACGGCCCAGATGGCGATGTCGTCGACGCTCGAATAACGCAGGATGCGCTGGCCGATGGGCTGGCGCAGCACGTCGAGCTTTTCCATCAGCAAGATCAGCACCGGCAGCGCCGTCACCGCACACGCCATGCCCACGCCGACCACGAACTGCCAGCCGGTGGCCTTGGGGCCGATCCAGCCCGGCGACATCAACATCGCCGCTGCCACGCCGCTGCCCAGCAGCAGCGGCACGCTCAACGCCAGGCCGGCGGTGATGCCGCTCTCGCGCCGGTGCGCCCAGGCTTGTTTCAGGTCGAGCTCGATGCCGGCGATCCACACGAACAACATCACCGCCCACCACGCAATGCCGTTGAGCGACTGGATCACCGGCGGGCTGAACACGAAGGTGTGGAACTCGGGGTACGCCGCGCCCAGGATGCCGGGGCCGAGCAAGATGCCCGCCACCGTCTGCACCACCACCAGCGGCGCGACATAGTCGGTGCGAAAGAGGCGCCAGAACAGATAGGGCACGCTGAAGATGATCAGCATCGCGATCAGGAAAACCTCGGTGGTGCTCATGGAAAGACGTGGGGGCTGGAAGGCGGCGGGCAGTGTGCCACGAGCCCTCAGGCGCGCAGCACCGACAGGCCCAGCTTCTCGAATGCCGCCGTTATGCGCTTGGGCACGCTGCGCTCCACGATCACCCCGGTCGCGGCGTGGCAGGGCGCAATCACACAGTGCGAGGCCGCGTTGAGCTTCTCGCTCGACGCCAGCACCCAGGTCTCGGCGGCTTGCGCCATCAGCGCGCGTTTGATGTGGGCTTCTTCGAGGTCGCCGGTGGTCAGGCCGGTCTGCGGGTGCAGGCCGGTCACGCCCATGAAGTAGGTGTCGGCGTGCACCTGCTGGATGCTTTCGAGCGCCGCGGCGCCCACCGCCACCACCGAGTGTTTGAACAAGCGCCCGCCGATCAGCACCACCTCGACCCGCGGGTGCGCCACCAGCGCCAGTGCGATGGTCGGGCTGTGGGTCACCACGGTGGCGGCCAGTGTGTGCGGCAGCTGCAGGGCGAGCTGCTCGCAGCTGGTGCCGCCGTCCAGAAACACCACCTGACCCGGCTTCACCATCGCAGCGGCGGCGTGGCCGATGGCGCGTTTGCCTTCGGGCTCCAGCTGCGTGCGCGCCGCAAAGTTGCCCACCGCCGGCGAGGACGGCAGCGCCCCGCCGTGGACCCGCTGCAGCAGGCCCTCGGCCGCCAGCGCGCGCAGGTCGCGGCGAATGGTGTCTTCCGACAGGCCCCATTCCTCGCTCAGCGCCTTGGCCACGATCTCGCCGCCCGATTGCAGCCGCTGGAGGATGAGTTGTTTGCGTTGTTGGGTGAGCATGCTTGCACGAATTATCTTGATATTGCACGAAGTTGCACGATAACATGGCTGCCCGACATGGAGCCCCGCATGGAAAACCGCATCCGCATCATCGACTCGGAGGTGCTGTCCGACGACTGGTACCTGCTGAAGAAAACCACCTTCGACTACCAGCGCCGCGACGGCCAATGGCAACGCCAGAGCCGCGAGACCTACGACCGTGGCAACGGCGCGACCATCCTGCTCTACAACCGCGAGCGCAAGACGGTGGTGCTCACGCGCCAGTTCCGCTTCCCGGCGTTTGTGAACGGCACGCCCGATGGCCTGCTGATCGAAGCCTGCGCCGGCCTGCTCGATCAGGACGACCCGGCCACCTGCATCAAGCGCGAAACCGAAGAAGAAACCGGCTACCGCGTCAACGACGTGCGCAAGGTCTTCGAGGCCTACATGAGCCCGGGCTCGGTGACCGAGCGGCTGTTCTTCTTTGTGGGCGCCTACGAGCCGCGCCACAAGGTGTCGGCGGGCGGCGGCGAGGCCCACGAAGGCGAAGACATCGAGGTGCTGGAGCCCACGCTCGACGAAGCACTCGCCATGGTCGAGCGCGGCGAAATCCGCGATGGCAAGACCATCATGCTGCTGCAACACGCCAAGCTGAACCGCCTGCTCGATTGACCCCGGGCGCGGCTTTGACGCTTGCGGCTTCGATGGTCAGTCTCGTTAAACTGCCGCGATCCAATCGCGACACAGGAATGACGGCCATGGCATCTCAGCAATTTGTTGGCACCCGCCCCGACGTGGTGGTCATCGGCGGTGGCCCGGCCGGCGCCACGGCCGCCGCGCTCCTGGCCGAGAAGGGGCACGATGTGGTGCTGTTCGAGAAGGCCCAGCACCCGCGCTTTCACATCGGCGAGTCGCTGCTGCCGATGAACATGCCGCTGTTCGACCGGCTCGGTGTGCGCGCCGAGGTCGAGGCCATGGGCATCGCCAAGCTGGGTGCCGAGTTCGTGTCGCCGTGGCACGAGCACACCAGCCGCTTCTTCTTTGCCGAAGCGATGGACAAGTCGTTTCCCTACGCGGTGCATGTGCGGCGCTCCGAGTTCGATGAGCTGCTGTTCCGCCACGCCGCCAAGCTCGGCGCGCGCACCTTGGAGAACCAGCGCGTGATGCATGTCGACATGGACGCCGCCAAAAGCGGCGACATGCGCGCGGTGGTGAAGGTGAAAGACGCGCAAGGCGTCGAGACCGTCTGGCAACCGCGCTTCGTGATCGACGCGAGCGGGCGCGACACGCTGTTGTCGAACCAGTTCGACGCCAAGCAACGCAACCGCCGTCACGCCAGCGCCGCCCTGTTCGGCCACTTCGAAGGTGCGCAGCGTGCGCCGGGCCGGCTGGAGGGCAGCATCTCGCTGTTCTGGTTCGACCACGGCTGGTTCTGGTACATCCCTTTGCGCGACGGCACCACCAGCGTGGGCGCGGTGGCCCACCCGGGTTACTTCAAGGACAACCGCAAGGGCGCAAGCCTCGACGACTTCTTGATGCAGACCATCGCGCTGGCACCCAAGCTCGCCGAGCGATTGAAGGATGCGCGCATGGTGGAGCCGGCCACCACCACCGGCAACTACGCCTACGACTCCAAGTTCTGTCGCGGCGAGCGCTTCGTGATGGTCGGCGACGCCTTTGCCTTCGTTGACCCGATGTTTTCGTCGGGTGTGTTCCTCGCGATGAACAGCGCCTTCGAGAGCGCTGCCGGTGTCGACTTGTGGCTCAAGGGCGAGGCGCGTGCGGCGGAGAAGCAGTTTCGCCACTTCGAGCGCGTGATGAAACACGGGCCGAAGATGTTCTCGTGGTTCATCTACCGCATCACCTCGCCGGCCATCCGCAAGATTTTCATGGAGCCGCGCAATGTGTGGCGCATGCAAGAGGCGCTGCTGTCCATCCTGGCGGGTGACCTGTTCCGTGGCACGCCGATCGGCCCGCGCTTGTTGGGCTTCAAGTTCATCTACTACATGTCGTGCATCAGCCTCTTTCCCCAGGCCGTCAAGACCTGGGCCTGGCGCCGTGCCAACGTGAAGCGGGCGGCCGAAGAGAAGCTCACCGGTGCCGTCTACCTGCAAGACCAGGGCGTGCGTTCCGAATCGGCCTGAGCCGGCGGCTCAGAGGTCTCGCGCCCCTGCGCCGCTGCGGATGCAGCCGGCCGAGAGTGGGCGATGTGAAGAAGCCCACTCGCGCCAGCCCAACTTCTTTACTTCGGCGGTGGTCGGCCCTTTAGGCCGGGCCTTCGTTGAAGAGGCACGTGCATCACCTCGATGCGCGCAAAACGCCCAAGGAGTTCCATCATGCTGAACCTCAAGACCCTCGTTTTTGGTGCCCTGCTTGCTGCCGCCTCGGTGGGCGCGACGGCGCAGCCGATGGCACGCCATGCCGCCGATCCCATCGACGTGCGCCAGGCTCGCCAGGCTGCGCGCATTGATGCCGCGTTGCACGAAGGCCGTCTGAGCCGCCGCGAGTTCCGCGCCCTGAAGCGCGAGCAGGCGGAGATCCGCCGCTACGAGGCGCTGGCCAAGGCCGATGGTTTTGTCACTCGCCGGGAGTACCGCGAGCTGCAACTGATGCTCGACCGCGCGAGCCAGCACATTCGCGGCAGCTGATGCTTCGCCGAGGGGCACCCACCCCTCACGCACGACGTTAAAGCACAACGCGCATCGCGTGCGTTTGCGTGGGCTCGCTCGTAGACTCCCCGGAGTGTGATTCCAACAACCCCGAGGGAGAGAACCGTGCAGATCCGTTTTGTCATTCCTGTGATTCTTCTGGTGGCCAGCAGCCTGGCGCATGCGCAATCGGCGCCGGCTGGCAAGACACCCGAGCAGCTGGCGGCCGAGCTGAAATGGCTCAAGCCGGGCGAGGTGGGGCGCATCGGCGACAAGGCGGAGTTCAAGGTCCAGGAGGGCTACAGCTTCCTCGACAACAAGGACACTGACACCTTCTTGAAGCTGAACGGAAACTTGCCGCCCGGCAACGCCTACACCATCGCCTCGGAGAAGAACCGCTGGTTCGGTGTGCTGTCGTTCTCCGATGACGGCTACATCAAGGACGACGAGAAGATCGACGCCGATGCCCTGCTCAAGACGCTCAAGGAGCGCAACGTGGCGGGCAACGAAGAAAAGCGCAAACAAGGTGTGCCCACGCTGACGCTCGAGGGCTGGTCCTTCGCGCCGCGCTACGACACCGAGAACAAGCGCCTGGAGTGGGGCACCCGCCTGCGCGCGCAAGACAACAACCAAGAGGTCGTCAACGTGTCGACCAAGATCCTCGGCCGCAGCGGCTACATGAATGCGGTGCTGGTGACCGAGCCCGGCACCTTGGACCGTGACCTCGCCGACTTCAAGGTCGCGCTGAAAAACTTCGACTACGTGAGCGGCGAGAAGTACAGCGAGTGGAAGCAGGGCGACAAGGTCGCAGCCTTCGGCCTGGGTGCGCTGGTGCTGGGCGGCGCTGCGGCGGTGGCCACGAGCAAGGGCGGGTTCAAGATGGTCTTACTGGCGATCGCCGCGGGTGCAGCGGCGCTGTGGGGCGGCTTCAAGAAATTCTTCGGCCGCAAGTAAGCGCACGTGGTTCCCGAGATCGTTTTGTTCTGGGCCGTGGCGGCGGGTTTTCTGATCGTCGACAACCTGAGGCTGATTCCGGCGGGTGGCGACTACCTGCGCTTCGGGCGCCGGGGTGCGTTGCGTTACGAGCCCGGCGGCCGGCTGGAGGCACGCGGGCGCGATCTCATCTTTCTCAATCCGTTGAACCTGTTTCACCGCGCGGCGCTGACGAGCTCGGTGCTGGGCCGGCTGGAGCCGAAGCAGCTGCGTGCGGCGCGGCGGATGGTGCGTTCCGCCGTGCCCACGCTCAACCTGCTGTCGTGGCTCGGCACGCTCTATCTGGTGGTGGCCGTGGCCTTGGCCAGCCTGTCGATGCAGTTCAGCTTTGCGCTCGTGCTGGCCTCGTTTCTGGGCCTGCACCTGCTGTTCTGGGCGTTGAGCGCGGCGGTGGTGGTGGTGCGCAGAAAGCGGCTGGCGCTCACCGGCCAGCAGGTCGCCGTGTTCGTGGCCGAAGGCTTCTTCGTGCCGGCCTACACCATCAACCTGGGCAAGCGTCTGTGGTTCAAGCACACGCTGGACCTGCCCGCCATGACGCTCGGCCTGTGGAAGGCCAAGTCACTGCGCGACGAACACGCCAGGGAGCTGTTCGTGCACCAGCTGGGCCAGCGGCTCGACCTGCTGGAGATCGCGCTGCCCGACGGAGACGCAACGCCCTTGCGGCCCCTGATCAGCGAGGCGCGAGCATGTTTGACGACCTGAGTGCCTTCGACCTGGTGTTCCTCTTCGGGGCGCTTGCCTTCGGATTCGGCGTGGTCAAGTTCATGATGTCGGTGAACAAACCCCCCGACTCGCCGCAGCCGCCCGACGGGCCGCCCTCAGCCCCACCGGCTCACTGAAATGCGACTTCGGCAAAGCTGCGCAGCTTGCGGCTGTGCAGCTGGTCGACACCTTGTTCACGCAGCAGCTCCATCGCGCGGATGCCGATGCGCAAATGCTGGTCGACCCGCTCGCGGTAGAAGTGGTTGGCCATGCCGGGCAGCTTGATCTCGCCGTGCAGCGGTTTGTCGCTCACACACAGCAAGGTGCCGTAGGGCACGCGGAAACGAAAGCCGTTGGCCGCGATGGTCGCGCTTTCCATGTCGAGCGCGATCGCGCGCGACTGCGAGAAGCGCCGCTCCGGCGTGCTGTACTGGTGATGAAAGGGCAGCAGCTCCCAGTTGCGGTTGTCGGTGCTCGCCACCGTGCCGGTGCGCATCACGCGCTTCAGCTCGTAGCCCTGCAGTTGCGTGATCTCGGCCACCGCCGATTCGAGCGCGACCTGCACCTCGGCCAGCGGCGGGATCGGCACCCACAGCGGCAGGTCTTCGTCGAGCACGTGGTCTTCACGCACATAACCGTGGGCCAGCACGTAGTCGCCCAGGGCCTGCGTGTTGCGCAGGCCCGCGCAGTGGCCGAGCATGACCCAGGCGTGCGGGCGCAGCACCGCAATGTGGTCGGTGATGGTCTTGGCATTGGCCGGGCCGACGCCGATGTTGACCATGGTGATGCCGGTGCGGTCTTTGCGCGCCAGGTGGTAGGCCGGCATCTGCGGCAGGCGCGGTGGCGCCACGCCAAGGTCGTCGCCCGGCTGCGGCGGGGCGCCGCGCTGGCGCTCGACCACGTTGCCCGGTTGCACGAAGGCGGCATAACCGCTGGCCGGGTCGGCCATCATCTCGTGGCCGAGCTGGATGAACTCGTCGATGTAGAACTGGTAGTTGGTGAAGAGCACGAAGTTCTGGAAGTGCTCGGGCGCGGTGCCGGTGTAATGGCGCAGGCGGTGCAGCGAGTAGTCGACGCGCGGCGCGGTGAACAGCGACAGCGGGTGGCGCGCGTGGCCGTCGGCGCCGATGGGCGGCTCGTGGGTGCCGTTGGCGATGCCGTCGTCCATGGCCGACAGGTCGGGCAGGTCGAACTGGTCGCGCAGCAGCAGGCGGCGCGCGGGCGGCATGCTGCCTTCGAGGTGGTCGTGTTCGCCAAGCGAGAAGTGCACCGGAATCGGCTGCGTGGACAGGCCCACTTCGAGCGAGACGCCGTGGTTCTTGAGCAGCAGCGAAAACTGCTCCAGGTAGTAGTCGCCAAACAGGTCGGGGCGTGTCAGCGTGGTTTCATAGGTGCCGGGGCCGGCCACGAAGCCATAGGCCAGGCGCGAGTCGGCGCGGGCGACGGTGTCGGTGTGCACTCGCAGGTAGGGGGAGCAGGCGCGCACGTGCTGGCCGAGTGCCTCGCCGGCCACGAAGCGCTGCAGGCTGTCGCGCAGGTGGGCGATGCCGCTGTTGTAGATGGTGGTCGCATGGGCCAGGGCGGCGGCGGCGTCGCTGAACGACCGGGCGTTGATCAGCGTGGTGGGTTGGGTTGTCGGTGACATGGGCACATTGTGCGTCCATGGCATGTCACCACTTTTCAAGCGCCCGGGTCCGGCCTTTACTTCAACGGCGCAAACAACACGCTCAGGCGGTCGACGCTGCCCTCGATCCGCTCAAGCTGCGGGTAACGCAGGCCGCCGCGCCAGCTGACGGGCACCGTGCGGTACCGGTCGCCCACCTTCACCAGCAGCTCGATCTTGCCGGCGCTTTTGTCATCACCCTTGGCCGCGGTGATGGCGTCTTTCAGGCGTTCGGCCTTGTAGCTGCGGCCGTTCACCGCCAGCAGCGTGGCGCCCGAGGTGAGCCCTGCCTGGAAGGCCGGGCTGCCCCACACCACGCGGGTGAGCTTGCCCTCCTTGCCCACCATCAGGCCGAGCGAGTAGTTGAAGTCGGCGGCTTCGTCGTAGGCCTCCTGGGCTTTCACGTACTCGCTGGGCTTGTCGCTCCAGCCGAGCTTCCAGCCCGATTGGGTGATGCCGGCCAGGGGCGCGCGTGGCTCGTGCGTGTCGAGCCGCTCGCGCAGGAAGCGGGCCCAGTCGTGCGGCTGCACCCGGTTGAGCTCGCGCACCACGTCGTCCAGTTGGTAGAGCACCGGGCGCAGGTCGTGCGCCGCTCGCGTGGGCTCCACGCCGAAGAAGGCGCGCGCAAAGTCGTCGAGGGAACGGGTGCCGCCCGAGCGCTCGCGGATCAGCATGTCGGCTTCGAGCCAGATCAGTCGCGACTCGTCGTAGTAGTCAGCGCCACGCTGCCAGTCGCGCCAGTCGCGGCGCCAGCCCTGGGCCGACAGCAGCGGCTCGTTGGTGGTGTCTTGCAGGTTGCGCCACACCCGCCCGGCGCGCGCGTCGAGCCAGGCGGCCGTGGTGGCCAGGTCTTCGCGTGCGTCGAGCTGGCTGACCAGGCCCGAGCGGGCGGCGAGCACCGCACCCCAGTACTGCGTTTGCCCTTCGTAGACCCACAGCAGGCTGTTCTGCATCGGCGTGTTGAAGTGCGGCGTCCACAGGTCGGCAGGGCGGCGGAACTTGCCGTTCCAGGAGTGCGCGTATTCGTGCGCCAGCAGGTCGCGGCCGATCGAGCCCTTGGCCCAATCGGTGAAGTAGTTGCCCTTCACGCCGTTTTCGCTCGACTGGTGGTGCTCCAGGCCGATGCCGCTGAACTGGTCGCTCACGGCAAGCAGGAAGTCGTAGCGCGCAAAACGGCGCGGGCCGAACACACGGTCGGCTTGTGTGACGAGCGCGCGGTGTGCAGCCAGCTGCTCGGCGTTGACCTCGCCTTGTTTGGCGTCGTCGACCACCAGGTTCAGGAACACCGGCGGGCGGCCTGCTTCGCGTGCGCCAGGGTCGAGGTCGAGCTGCTGGTAGTGACGGCCGGCAAACAGCGGCGAGTCGACCAGGGTCTCCACGCTCACGGTTTGAAAGCTGACGCTCGCGCCCTTGCGTTCGGTGGCCGTGAGCGCACTCCCAAAGCCCCAACCCGCCGGCAGGGTGAGGCGGGGTTTCACGCTGATCTGGGTGGCCGCATGGCCGGCCGGGTAGAGCAGCACGTTGTTCCATTGCAGGCCGAGGATCTCGGGCGTGACGACCATGCGGCTGCTGCTCTTGTCGAGCGGGCTCAGGAACTGGAACTCGATCTGCAGCGTGTTCGCACCGGCCGGCAGCTCGACGTGGAAGGCGTGGCTGTCGAGCGTGTCGCGCTTCCATTCGAGCGGCTTGCCCTGCGCCGACATGCGCAGCCCCGCCAGCCGCGACACATTGCCGGTGGGCGAGTGGGTGCCCGGCAGCCAGCGCGGGTAGTACAGCGTCAGCGGCCCGGGTTTGACGGGCACGATCTGCTTGACGTTGAAGACCTTGTGGTCGAGGTCGGTGGCGTCGACATCGAGCGTCATCACGCCGGGGTACGGCGTGGTGCGAACCGGCGGCAGGGGTTGTGCCGCGAGGTGGGTGCAGGCCGCGATGCTGATGGCAGCGGCCCAGGTGCGCATGTGCGTGTGCATGGGTCTCCTTGTGGGGGAGCGCGCACGATACCGAGTGAAGGCCCACTTGTCACGGCGGTGTCAGGGCCGTTGCGGCGGCGCCGCTACAGTGCCGCAGGCCATCACCAACAAGATGCGCGCGG
>NZ_JANOCG010000036.1:0-5222 GCF_031412075.1 Rhizobacter sp. | reverse complement strand
CGCGTGGATGGTGTCGCTGATCACCAGGCAGGCGCCCTGGTCGTTGCTGAACTGCGGGTTGAAGTGGTAGCCCATGCCCTCGAAGAAGGTGCGCGAGCGCGGCAAGTCCTTGACGGGCAGGTTGACGAAGATGAGTTTGTTCACGGCTGTTCCTTGGGGTTGAGTGTTCAGCGGCGCTCGGCAATCGCCTTCAGGCTGGCCAGGCCGGTCTCGAAGTCGCGGCCGACCATCTTGTCCATGTTGAAGATCACGCCCATCAGCTTGCCGAGAAACGGGCAGGGCCCGCGCATGGCCCAGGTCACGTCGGTGCTGGCCGGGCCCTGGGGCGAGAGCGTGAAGTCGATGACGTTGTCGCAGGCCATCGGTGCAGTCATCACGAGCGACATCGTCACGCGGTGGGGCGCAGCCGGTTCGATGATCGTGATGCTGCCCTTGCCCACGTTTTTGTTGCCTTCGAAATCGTAGGCCGCGCCGGGGCCGGCGTTGGGGCCGCGGTAAGTGCCCTTCATCGTCGGGTCTTTCTGGTTGTAGGGGTTCCAGGTGTTGAAGCGCTGCATGTCGTTGATGAGCGAGCGGATGCGCTCGGCCGGCGCCTGGATTTCCATCGAGCGCTGGATCTGCATCGTGTCGGGCCGGGTGGCGGCATAGAGCAGCAGGGCCGCGACGGCCACCGCCAGCACGAGGGCGATGGCGGCGATCATGCGGCGGCTCCCTGGTTCATGCCCATCTCGCGAAAGCGCTCAACAGACTGCCCTGGCGCAAAGTCTTCGAGCTCGAACATCTGGCGCACCTCGATCTCGGCGTCTTGTTGTTCGCCCATGGGCGCCGGGAAACGGCGTGTCCACTCGATGGCTTCTTCGCGCGAACGCACCTGGATGATGGTGTAGCCGGCGACCAGCTCCTTGGTCTCGGCGAAGGGCCCGTCGACCAGGGTGCGCCGCCCGCCGCTGTAGCGGATGCGCCAGCCGCGGGCGCTCGGCTGCAGGCCGTTGCCGTCGAGCAGCACACCGGCCTTGACCAGTTGTTCGTGGTAGTCGGCCATGGCGGCCATCAAGCCCTCCTCGGGCAGGATGCCGGCCTCGGAGCGGCCCGTGGCCTTGACGATGATCATGAATCGCATGTCGCTTCTCCTCGTGGTGAGTTGGGTGGAACCGTTGAAAAATTCGGTTCACATCCACACGACGAACGAGGTCGGGCGTTTTCGACACGCGCCAGGTTCTGTTGAAACCTGGAATTACTCGTAACAGGGGCCCAGCTCTCGCACTTCCAGGGTGCACCACTCCGCCGCCGGGCAGGTGGCGGCGATGGCGACGGCTTCGGCGCGGGTGGTGCAGTTGAGCAGGAAGAAACCGCCGATCATTTCCTTGGCCTCGGCGAAAGGGCCGTCAAGCACCTGGGTCTTGCCGTTGCGCACCGCCACCCGAGCAGCGTCGTCTTGCGACTTGAGCGACTCCACGGCCAGCAGCAAGCCGCGCTGTTTGAGCGAGTCGCCAAAGTCGACCATGCGCTGGTAGACGGCGCGGCCTTCGAGCTCGGTGCGCGTGCGGCGCTGGTGGGTGGGTTCGACGATCAGCAGCAGGTAGCCCATCGGGGTTCCTCGGGTTCTGGAGAAGGCGGAAGAATAGACCACCGAGCCCCTGCATGCGCAGGTGGCTATGCCGATTGGGCTAGAGTCGCGCCATGTGTGTGTGGCTCAAATTTGTGATGGCTTGCCTGTTGGCGCTGGCGCTGCCCGCCCAGGGGCTGGCCAACGCCACCATGCTTGTTTGCGGCAGCAGTCACCAGCGCATGCACACGGTGAAGGCCGCGGCCCCACCAGCCTCGGACCATCACCTCCACCATGGCGCTGCTGAAGGGCACCAGCACAGCGCTGAACGGGCGGGCCACAAGCCGGCCTCACCCGACAAGCTGACCGACCTGGGCCAGTACAAGTGCAGCTCGTGCGCCTCGTGCTGCGCCGGTATCGCGGTCTTGAGCGCCTTGCCGCAACTGGTGCCGCCCGAGTTCGGCACCACGGTCTTTGCTGCGGTCGCGCCCGGCGTCGTCGCGTTTGCGACCGACGGCCCCGACCGGCCGCCCCGAAGCCCCCTCGCGCACTGACCCGGCGACACCCCGCCGGGTCACGTCACTCCTGGCCGCACGCGCGGCGCAGGAGCCCTCTGGTTTTGACGCGAGGTCATCATGCTTGTCTCCATTTGTCGCTGGCTCACGCCAGCCGCGCTGCTGCTGGCCGCCTGGCCCGCCCACGCGCAGACCGCTGCACCGGGCGCCCGGCCCGACCCGCTCGACCCGCAGGCCCAGGTGCCGGCGCTCGTCTATCAATCGTCGTTCACCGCCTACCGGCGACTGGGTGAGGACAAACCGCTGTCCTGGCGCGAGGCCAACGACACGGTGAACCGCATCGGCGGCTGGCGTGTCTACACCCGCGAGGCGCAGCAGGCCGAGCCGGCGGCGGCGCCCGCCTCGGCGGCATCACAACCCGGCACGGCCAAGCCGATGCCCCACGGGCGTCACGGCACCCACAAGCCATGAACGCGTGCACTTCACTTACCACCACCGCAGCGGTGCTGCTCAGCACCGTGCTCGCAGGCTGTGCTTCCTTCAGCGCAGACGGCGGTTTTGCGTCGGTCGAACAAACGGCACAAGTGCGCTTGGGCAAGGAGCTGCGCTGGGCACGCTCGGCTGCTGATCAAGAGGCCATCGACAAACGCGTCGCCGAGCTGCTGGCTCAACCGCTGACGATGGACGACGCGGTGCAGGTCGCCCTGTTGAACAACCGCGGCCTGCAGGCGAACTTTCAGGAGCTGGGCATCAGCGAGGCGGAGCGGGTGCAAGCCGGCCGCCTGCCCAACCCGGGCTTCAGCTTCGGGCGTTTAACACGCGGCGACGAAATCGAGATCGAGCGGGGGTTGCACCTCAATCTGGCCCGCTTGCTGGCCATGCCACTCATCGGCCCGATGGAAAAACGGCGCTTCGAGCAAACGCAGAGTGGGGTCGCGATGAACGTGCTCTCGCTGGCTGCGGACACACGCAAGGCGTATGTCAACGCACTCGCGGCCGTTGAGAGCGTGCGTTACATGCAGCAGGTGAAGCAGGCCGCCGAGGCCAGCGCCGAGCTGGCCCGCCGCATGGAGCAGGTGGGCAACTTCAACAAGCTTCAACGTGCGCGTGAACAGGGTTTTTATGCCGATGCGGCGCTCAACCTCGCCCGCGCCGAACAGGCCCAGCGCGCCACCCGCGAGCGCCTCACGCGCCTGCTCGGCGCATGGGGGCCACAAACCCAGTTCACCCTGCCCGAACGCCTGCCCGACCTGCCGGCGCAAGCCCTCGACCTGCCCGACATCGAACGGGTGGCGCTCGCGCAGCGGCTCGACGTGCAAGGCGCCAAACTCGCGGCCGAGCAGACGGCCCGGAACCTGGGCCTCACACGCCGCACCCGCTTCATCAACGTGCTGGAACTGGGCCTGGTGCGCAACAGCTCAAACGAAGCGCCGACCCAGCGCGGCTGGGAGCTGAGCTTCGAGTTGCCCTTGTTCGACTGGAGCGGCGCACGCGTGGCGCGCAGCGAAGCGGTCTACATGCAAAGCGTGCACCGCGCGGCCGAGACCGCCATCAACGCCCGCTCCGAGGTGCGCGAAGCGTATGGCGCCTACCGAACGGCGTACGACATCGCGCGCCACCATCTCGACGAGATCGTGCCGCTGCGCCAGCGCATCGCCGAAGAGAACGTGCTTCGCTACAACGGCATGCTGATCGGCGTGTTCGAGCTGTTGGCCGATGCACGCGCGCAGATCGCCAGCGTCAACGCCGCCATCGAAGCCAAGCGCGACTTCTGGATTGCGCAGGCCGATCTCGACATGGCCCTCATCGGCAAGCCCAGCCTGGCCTCAGTCACTGGCGCACCGAGTGGCCCCGCGATGGCGGGCGAGGCCGGCGCGCACTGAACCCCATCAAGACACCTTCAAGGAACACACCATGGTTTCCCGACGTTCTCTTCTTGGTGCCGGTGCCATCACCGCCGCCGCCACCGCGGCCTCGGTCAGCAAGGTCGCGATGGCCGCCTTGCCCGAGCCAGTGCTGCAAACCCGACCCGACACCATGCCGCCGCTCGTGCCCGCCAGCGGCCGCCCCTACAACCCGGTGGTCACGCTCAACGGCTGGACGCTGCCCTGGCGCATGAACCAGGGGGTCAAAGAGTTCCACCTCGTGGCCGAGCCCGTGGTGCGCGAGATGACGCCCGGCTTCAAGGCCCACCTGTGGGGCTACAACGGCCAGAGCCCCGGGCCGACGATCGAGGTGGTCGAAGGCGACCGGGTGCGCATCTTCGTCACCAACAAGCTCGGCGAACTCACCAGCGTGCACTGGCACGGCCAGCGCCTGCCCAACGGCATGGACGGCGTGACGGGGCTCAACCAACCCGGCATCCCGCCGGGCAAGACCTTCGTCTACGAGTTCGTGGCGCGCCGGCCCGGCACCTTCATGTACCACCCGCATGCCGACGAGATGGTGCAGATGGCGATGGGAATGATGGGCTTCTGGATCACCCACCCCAAGACGAAGCACCCGCTGATCGACGAGGTGAACCGCGACTTCGTCTTCCTGCTCAACGCCTACGACATCGACCCGGGCAGCTACACGCCCAAGATCATGACGATGCTCGACTTCAACCTCTGGAGCTGGAACAGCCGCATCTTTCCCGGCATCGACCCGCTGGTGGTGAGGAAGAACGACAAGGTGCGCATCCGCGTCGGCAACCTGACGATGACCAACCACCCGATGCATCTGCACGGCCACGAGTTTCTGGTCACGGGCACCGACGGCGGGCCGACGCCGAAGTCGACGCGCCAATACGAGGTTACTGCCGACGTCGCCGTGGGCCAGATGCGTCAGCTCGAGTTCCTGGCCGACGAGGAAGGCGATTGGGCCTTCCACTGCCACAAGAGCCACCACACGATGAACGCGATGGGCCACGACGTGCCGACGATGATCGGCGTGGACCACCGGGACGTCGTGAATCAGATCACCCGCTTGGTGCCCGACTACATGGTGATGGGCGAGCGCGGCATGAAGGACATGACCGAGATGGAGATGCCGCTGCCCGACAACACCGCCGCGATGATGACCGGCACCGGTCCCTTCGGCGCGGTCGGCATGGGCGGCATGTTCAGCGTCGTCAAGGTGCGCAAGGACCAGAAGGCCGGCGACTACACCGACCCGGGCTG
>NZ_JANOCG010000035.1:0-6976 GCF_031412075.1 Rhizobacter sp. | reverse complement strand
GTAGTGCGAGAGGAAGTCGGGATACGTGTCAGGGATCGGGAAGTCGGAGTAGCCGAGGTTGTTGCGGCTGGTGTCGATGTGCAGGCTGCGGTAGGCCGACGACAGGCCGTTGTCGTTCTCGTAGCGCCACATGCCGCCGATGCGCGAGCCGATCTCGAAACACTCGAAGTTGACACCCTGCTCCTTCAGCGCCTTGGCCAGCGCCACGCCGGACGAGCCGGCACCGATGATGCACACCGGCAGCTGGGGGTCAGTCATCAGCACGGCGCTCCAAGTAGGCGGTGACGATGTCGTCAACGTGGCGGTCGGCGTGCAGCCCGAGGCTCAAAGCCAGCGCCGAGGTGAAGGCGCGCGGCCAGCCGTCGACGATGGTTTGCATTTGTGCTTCGGGCTGCCACACGGTGCGCCCGCTCGCGCCACGCCGCTGCACCGCAGCAACGATCTCGGCCGGGGTGACGGTGAGCGAGGGCAGGTTCATCACCCGCGTGTGCCCGAAGCGGCTGGCCGGCAGCGCGTGCAGTGCGAGAAAGCTGTCCACCACACACTGCACCGAAGCGACGGGAAAGCGAGTGTCGGCCGCCAGCGGGCACACCGCATCGCGCCCGTTGAGCGGCTCGCGGATCAGCGCGGCGATGCGGTCCGACACACTGCCACTCGCCGGCCCCGGGTGCGTCAACACGACGGGCAGGCGCAGCACCCGGCCGTCGATGAAACCGCGGCGGCTGCAGTCGTTGATCAGCAGCTCGGCCATCGCCTTGTGTGCGCCATACGAGGTTTGCGGCGTCTGCGCCACGTGGTCGTCGACCGTGTCGGGCAGCGGGCCGCCGAAGGTGGAGATGGAGCTCGCGAACACGAAACTCGGCGCCTGGGGCTGCGCGCGGCAATGCGCCAGCAGCTGCATCAGCGCCTGCACGTTGACGCCCAGGCCGCGCGCGAAGTCGTGTTCGGCATCGAGCGTCAGCGTGGCGGCGAGGTGAAACACCGCATCGATCGGCCGGGCAAACAGCCGCTGCATGAACGCCGCGTCGCAGATGTCGCCCTGCAGGCCCCCCGCGACGGGTCGGTTGTCGGCCAGCAGCAGCTCGGTGATCGGCTGGCCGCGCAGCGTGCCGCGTTGTCGCAGCGTGGCCGCCAGATGCGAGCCGATGAAGCCCGCCGCACCGAGCAGCAGGACGCGCATCAGCCGGTGTAGCTGAAGCTGCGGTAGGTGGAGATCAGGCGCTGGTAGGCCGAGGTGGCGCGCTCATGCACCTGCGGGTCGCGCACGAAGCGGGCGTCGTGCAGGAAGCCGATCATCAGGCTGTTGATCTCGAAGGTGAGCTGGGTCGGGTCGGTGTCGGGCCGCAGGTGGCCTTCTTCGATGCAGATGGTGATGGTGCGCTTGAGCTGCCCGCGCCAGGTCATCACCCACTCGAGCAGCTGGTCACGCAGGCCGCTTTCCAGGTGGTCGAGGTCAAAGGCGGCGGTGGTGTGCAGGCCGCCGGCCATGGCGTTCTCGCCCGTGCCCCGGCCGATCCACAGCCGCATGATGGCGTTCAGCCGAGGCAGGCCGCGTGGCTCGCTGAGGGTGGGCAGGAAGACGTTTTCCGCAAAGATGCGGCCGTATTCGGCCAGCACCTTGGTCTGCAGCGCCTCGAGCGAGCCGACCCGGGCAAACACACCACTCTTGCTGATGTTCATGCGCTTGGCCACTTCGCCCAGCGTGACGGCGGCCAGGCCCTCGACCACCGCGATGCGCAAGGCGGCCTGGATGATGGATTGCAGTGTCTGTTCGCTTTTGGCGAGCTTGATGGTCATGTTGGCGACCTCTTTTCCCTGAAGAGGGCCAGTATATGAAGGGATTCGCACGGCCGTGTTAGTGCTTTCCGAACCGCTTTGTTGGCCTGGATATGCAAGCCTGTTTGATCGATCATCGGGGCCTCGGCTGGATAGCATGTTCTTTGAGAAGTACTGACCACCACGGACACAACCATGCCTGTCGACCCCAAACTCCGCTCGTTGAACATTGACGTGCCCGCCCAGCCCGAGGTGCTGGTCAAGCTGTCTCTGCTGCTGGCCGAAGACGACGTCGACCTGCCCACCCTGGGCCGCCTGGTCGAGGCCGACATGTCGCTCGCCGCTGCAGTGATGAAGGCCGTCAACTCCTCGCTCTACGGCCTCAAGGGCCGCGTTCAGAGCGTGCAGCAGGCGGTGATGTACCTGGGCACCCGCGAGGTGGCGGCGGTGACCTTCGAATTTGGCCTGCGCGCGGTGTTCCCGGCCGCGCCCGAGCTTGACGCCGTGTGGCAACGCGCCAGCGTGCGCGGCTTGCTGATGGGCCGCATCGGCCAGACGCTGAGCGTCGACCCCTGGGGTGCGCACTCGGCGGGCCTGTTTGAAGAATGCGGCAAGGCGGTACTGTTCAAGCATGCGCCCGAGGTCTACCGGCCCATGCTGCAAACCTCGGCCAACGACACCGAGCTGGTCGAACGCGAATACGAAACCTTTGGCGTGAGCCACGACGCGCTGGGTGCGTCGTTGTGCGAAAGCTGGGGCCTCGGGCCCGCAGCGGTCGCCAGCGTGCGTCACCACGTGCGCGTCAACGCCCTGCGCCAGCTGCCGGCCCAAGCGCCGCGCCGCTCGATCTGTGCACTGTCGGCCCTGGCCAATGCGCTGATGACCGACCCCAGCACGCTGGAAGAAGTGGCCCAGGCGGTTGCGCCGCAGGCCATGCTGGACCAGACGCTGGTTTTGCGCGGCGCCAGAAAAGTCCAACAGCAGATCGAAGACGCCGCAGTGCGAGGCTAGACAAAGAGTCGCGAAGCCGACTCTTCATCCAGCAACGCCCGCGGAACCGGCTTTGCCGGGCCGCCAGGCGGCGCCCCTTGGGGGCAGGAGCGAAGCGACTGGGGGGCCTATCAAACCCGCCGGGTTGTTTCCCGCACGATCAACTCCAGCGGCGGCAGGATGATCTCTTCGCTGGTGTGGCCCAGCATGTTCAGAAGCGCGTGCGCTGCGAACAGCCCCATCTCGTAGATCGGCTGGCGCACCGTGGTGATCGGCGGCGTCAGGTAGGCGGCGGCCGGCAGGTCGTCCACACCCACCAGCGACAAGTCATCGGGCACCCGCACGCCGCGGCGGTACATCGCCACCCGCGCGCCAAAGGCTGTCTGGTCGTTGGCGGCAAACACCGCGGTGAAGGGGTGGCCGTTGTCGAGCAGGCGGTTCATCGCCAGCAGCCCGCCGCTTTCGAGAAAGTCGCCTTGCACGATGAGGTCGGGCACGACGGCCAGGCCGGCCTCCTGGTGCGCGCGGTGGTAGCCGGCCAGTCGCTCGGTGGCGTCAAGGTGATCGCGTGGGCCGGCGATGTGGGCGATGCGCTTGTGGCCGAGGCTGATCAGGTGGCGGGTGGCGATGTAGCCGCCGTGCTCCTGGTCGAAGTGGCGGCTGCGCACGTTGGGTGCTTCGAGCTGGCGGCCGGTCACCACGATCGGTTGGTGGCGCGCGAACTCGACGATTTGCGCATCGGTGAGGTGGCCGGTCAGGATCACCAGCCCGTCGATGCGGCGCGCCAGCAGCAGGCGGATGCGCGCGGCTTCTTCTTTCGCGTTCCAGTGGCCGCTCACGATGATGGGCGCGTAGCCGGTGCCGGCCAGGCCTTCTTCGATGCCGCGCATGGCACGGTTGAAGAAGGGGCTCTCGATGTCTTGCGTCAGGATGCCCACCGTCATGGTGGTGCCGGTCTTCAGGCTGCGCGCAAACAGGTTGGGTTTGAAGTCGAGCTGTTGGATCGCGCTTTCCACCGCGGTGCGCTTGTCGGACGCCACCCGCGCCGTGCCGTTGAGGATGCGCGACACCGTGCTCGGCGAGACGCCCGCCGCCCGCGCCACGTCCAGCAGCGTCACCGTTTCGGGCAGGGCGGGGGTGTCGCTGGAATGAGGGTGGGGCTGGGTCACGGGAGCGAGGCTGCGGAGCGGTTGCGTGGCATGCAGGATTCTGCATGGCGGGAAGTCATGATAACGTTTTCAAGGAGCTCATGTGCTGGCAACGACCCGCACCCCACCCTGGAGACAACCCATGAAAACACTTTTCGCCTTGTGGGCCGCTTGTTGCGGCCTGTTGGCCGCCGCCCCGGCCAGCGCCTGCAGCTTCGATCAGCCGCCGCAGGCGCGAGCCGAGAGCTGCAACCGGCTGCTCGCGCGCAGCATCAACTTCGGCAACATGCTCGACCACGCCCGCGAGGGCATGGCCGGCCCGGCGCTGCGCGACGAATTCATCGTACTGACGGCCCAGGCCGGCTTCACCGCCATCCGCCTGCCGATCCGCTGGGACGCGCAGGCCGCCGACAAGCCGCCCTACACCATCGACCCCGAGTTCTTCGCGCGCATCGATGGCGTGGTGAAGCTCGCGCTCCAACACAAGCTCGCCATCGTGCTCGACATGCACCACTACACCGCGATGATGAGCGAGCCCGACACCGAGCGCGCGCGTTTCCTCGGCCTGTGGAAGCAGGTGGCCGAGCATTACCGCGATGCGCCGGCCACCGTGATCTTCGAGGTCCTCAACGAGCCGCACGCCAAGCTCACCCAGGCGAAGTGGAACGACGCGCTGGCCGCCGTGCTGCCGGTGATCCGCGCCAGCAACCCGCATCGCACGCTGATCGTCGGCGGCTCGGAGTGGAATAACCGCAAGATGCTGGAGACGCTTGCGCTGCCCAAAGACGACCGCAACCTGATTGCCACGTTCCACTACTACGAGCCGATGGCGCTCACCCACCAGGGCGCCGAATGGGTGAGCGGCGCGGCGGCCTGGGCCGGCACCACCTGGCGCGGCAACGCGGCCGAGTTGCGCGCCCTGCGCGAGGCCTTCGACGGGGTGGCCGAATGGTCCAAGCGCGAGCAGCGGCCGGTCTACCTGGGCGAGTTCGGCGCCTACTCCAAAGCCGATGCCGCCAGCCGCATCGCCTGGACACGCGCCGTGCGCGAGCACGCCGAGGCACGCGGTTTTGCCTGGGCCTACTGGGAGCTGGCGGCCGGTTTCGGCGTGCTCGAGCCACGGGCGTTGACCTGGCGCCAGCCGCTGTTGAGCACCTTGGTGCCGGCGGCTCCACGCTGACCCCCGCGACGACCCCGTGCTTTCCCTAGGTTCGGGCTGTTCGGGGGTTTTCCGTGTTGACACCGTTCCTCCAGACGGTTGAAATCCGCTCCGTTGTGAAATCGATTTCACATGAAATCGGGTTACAGCTCGGCTCTCGTGTCGAAAAAGCCGCCACAGGGTAATCCTGGCCCGAAAGGGAAGGCTGCTGCCCCGAACGCTGGCCCGGCGGTGCATGTGATGTGGTTACACCTGCGCCAATCCATGAAAACGTTGTCAGAAATGACAATGAACCAGACGTCAACCATGACGAGGAGACAGACATGAAAAAACTGACCCAGCCCTTGCTGCTCGCGGTGGCCGCCCTGGTGGCCTTTGGCGCGCAAGCCCAGACCAAGGTGACCATCACGGTCGCCTCGTTCCCTGACCTCGACCGCGGCGTCAAGGCCGCGATCCCGCTGTACCAGAAGCTCAACCCGAACGTCGAGATCAAGCTCGCCACCCTCGCCTATCCCGACCACCACACCGCGATGACCACGGCGCTGGCCACCGGCGCCAACCTGCCCGACGTGATGGCGGTCGACAACGACTTCATCGGCAAGTTCGCCGAGTCCGGCGGCCTCGAAGACCTGGGCAAGGCGCCGTACAACGCCATGCAGTACCGCAGCCAGGTGGCCAAGTTCAGCTACCCGCAGGCCATGAGCGTGGGCGGCATGCTGGCCGCGATGCCGGTCGACATCGGCCCGGGTGCGATGTTCTACCGCAAGGATCTGACCGACAAGGCGGGCGTCACCGAAGACGATCTCACCAAGAGCTGGGAGTCGTACATCGAGGCCGGCAAGAAGGTGAAGGCCACCACCGGCGCCTACATGCTGGGCAACGCGGTCGACATCAAGGACATCGTGATCCGCTCCGGCCTGAAAGACGGCGAAGGCGCGTACTTCGACAAGAAGGGCCAGCCGCTCGTCACGTCGGCGCGTTTCGTCAAGGCCTTCGAGCTGGCCAAGGCCGCGCGCGTGGCCGGCATCGACGGCAAGATCGGCGCCTGGTCCAACGAATGGACCGAAGGCTTCAAGCGCGACAAGATCGCCTCGCAGATGATGGGCGCCTGGCTCAACGGCCACCTCACCAACTGGCTGGCCAAGGAGTCGGCCGGCAACTGGCGTTCGGCGCAGCTGCCCAACGGTTCGTACGGCTACTGGGGCGGCTCGTTCTACGCCATCCCGAAGAAGGCGCAGAACAAGGCCGCGGCCTGGGACTTCATCAAGTTCCTCACGCTCAACAAGGAAATGCAGATCGAGGCCTTCCGCAAGCTCGACGCCTTCCCCTCGCTGATCGCGGCGCAGAACGACCCCTTCCTGGATGAGCCCATCGCCTACCTGGGTGGCCAGAAGGCCCGCCAGCAGTGGAAGGTGGCGGCCGACAAGATCCAGGCGATCGCCGTCGACAAGTACGACCCGGTGGCCAAGGACGTCGTCAACGCCGAGCTGGAAAAGGTGCTGGAGCAGAACAAGGACATCAAGACCGCCTTGGCCGATGCCCAGACTGCCCTGAAGAAGCGCGTTCGCCGCTGAAGCAGTTTCCGTTCGGGCTGAGCCTGTCGAAGCCAGCGTGCTGCACGGTGCAGCACTTCGACAAGCTCAGTGCGAACGCAGTGATTGACCCGACCGTTCGCTCTTCACGCCATCATGCAGGCCATGTCTGAACCCCTGACCCCGCAAGCGCCCGCTGGTGCCGTGGCTCACCCGCCGCGGCGCAAAAAGCGCTTCGCGTTCCGCGACATCGCGCCCTACGTGTTCATCAGCCCGTTCTTCGTGCTGTTCTGCGTGTTCGGCCTGTTCCCGTTGCTGTTCTCGATGTACCTCTCGTTCCACCGCTGGGAGCCGGCGGCCGGCCTCGCGGC
>NZ_JANOCG010000034.1:0-11229 GCF_031412075.1 Rhizobacter sp. | reverse complement strand
CACATGCAATCGGGCAAGGCGATTCTCGAAAACGTCGAGATGCTGGTGCTCGACGAAGCCGACCGCATGCTCGACATGGGCTTCATCGACGACATCCGCCACATCGTCGACAACCTGCCGCAAGAGCACCAGACGGTGATGTTCAGCGCCACCTTCGGCGGCCACGTCGGGCGCCTGGCGCAAGACCTGCTGCGTGACCCGATGCGAATTGACGTGGCTTCGCAAACCGACACCCACGAAAACATCGAACAGCGCCTGCACTGGGCCGACAACAAGCACCACAAGGATGCCTTGCTCGACCACATCCTGACCGGCAAAGAGATGGAACAGGCCGTGGTGTTCACCAGCACCCAGCGCGACGCCGACTGGCTCGCCGACCGCCTGGCCGACATGGGCCACGCCGTGGCTTCGTTGCACGGTGGCATGCCGCAAGGCCGTCGCACCCGCGTGCTGCAAGGCCTGCGCAACAAGCAACTCAAGGTGCTGGTCGCCACCGACGTGGCCGCGCGCGGCATTGACGTGCCGAGCATCAGCCACGTCATCAACTACGGCTTGCCGATGAAGGCCGAAGACTATGTGCACCGCATCGGCCGCACCGGCCGTGCCGGCCGCAATGGCCTGGCCGTGACGCTGGCCGAGCGCATGGACAGCGGCATGATCCGCCGCATCCAGCAGTTCACGACCCAGAACATCCCGGTGGCCACCATCGTCGGCCTCGAGCCCAAGAGCCCCGAGCCACGCATGTTTGCCCCGCGTCCTGACGCCGGCAAGTTTGGTGGTGGTGGCAAGTCCTTCGGTCACCGCCCCGCAGGCGGCCCGGCCAAGAGCTTTGGCAACAAGCCGTTTGGCAAGCCGGCGTTCCCGCGCGGTGGCGAAGGTTTTGCACCGCGCGATCGTGCTCCGTTTGAGCGCGACCGTGCTCCGTTCGACCGGGATGCCGCGCCGAACAACCGTTTCAGCCCGGATCGCCCGAACGACCGCCACAACAGTGTGTTCGTTCCGAACGGCCAGCCGGTGCAGCGCGCAGGTGCCTTCGACCGCGCACCGGTCGATCGCAACGCCAACGGTTTTGCCCCGCGCAAGCCGGCGGGTGCACCCGTCGGCAAGGGTGGCTTCAGCAAGCCGCAGCGCCCGCGCCCGGGTGGCTTCAGCCGCTGATCGCTCTCGAGCGTGAATGAAAAAGGGCTCGCACTGCGAGCCCTTTGTTCGTTTGGATGTCGACTCAGATGCGCCGCACGCGCACGTCGACCTGCATGCCCAGGTACGCGTCAGGCTCGCCGTACCAGCTGCCGGCGATCGGTGCGGCCTGTTTGGGGTCTCGCGCCACGCCCACGCGCACCAGGTGGTAGCCACCCAGCAGGTTGTTGGTGGGATCGAAGGGCACCCAGCCTGCGCCAGGCAGGTAGGCCTGCAGCCAGGCGTGGGTGGAGCCGGCGCCGACGATGCCGTCTTCGCCCCCATCATCCAGCGAGGGGTCGTAGAGGTAGCCCGAAACGAAACGTGTGGCCACGCCCAGCCGGCGAGCGGCTTCCATCATGAGCAGGGCAAAGTCGCGGCAACTGCCGGTGCCGCGCGCCAGCGTGATGAGTGGGCTTTGGGTGCCTTCTTCGTCGCGCGCGGCGTAGGTGAGCTTGTTGCGAATGTGCTGGTTCATCTGCACCAGCAGGTCGCGCGTGCCGGTGGGCCCGTCGGTGCGGATGAACTGGCGCGCCCAGGCGGTGAGCTTGCCGTCGGGGTCGTCGTGGTGCGGGCGCAGGTAGTGCTCGAGGTCGAAGCGTTCGTCCACCGAGTACGCGAACGGAAAGAACTCCGCCGAGGGCGACAGCGGCAGCTCGAGGTTGTTGCTGTGCGCATGCTCGATGGTGAACGAGCACACGATCTTCAGCTCGGTCGCTTCGCCTTCGGGCTGCACCAGGGCCACCGAGTTGGAATAAGGGTCCTGGATCATGCGCACATCTGCGTCGGGGCTCACCTCCAGGTCGGTGGCGAGCACCCGCAGGTCGTGGCTTTCGCGTGGCCGAAACATCACCCGGTGTTCGCCAAAGCTCACCGGTTGAGCGTAGCTGTACACCGTGGTGTGGGTGATGTCGTAGCGCACGGGCATCGGGTGTGCCTCAGACGCCCAGCAACTCGACTTCGAACATCAGCGTGGCGTTGGGCGGGATCACGCCGCCTGCACCACGTGCACCGTAGCCGAGCTCGGGCGGGATCACGAGCAGCCGCGTGCCGCCGACCTTCATGCCTTGCACACCTTCGTCCCAGCCCTTGATCACCATGCCGGCCCCCAGGCCAAAGTCGAACGGGTCGCCGCGGTCCTTACTGCTGTCGAACTTGGCGCCCTTGACGCCTGCGTTGTAGAGCCAGCCGGTGTAGTGCACCTTCACGTGCTGGCCGGCCTGGGCTTCGGCGCCGGTGCCGGGGATGGTGTCTTCATATTGCAGGCCGGAGGCGGTGGTTTGCATGGCTTCTATCCTTGGTTGAAAGGTCGTGATGCTAAGGCACAGTGCCCCACAAAGTGCGCCACGCCGGCACGGCATGCGCAAGCCAGTGGGTGGACGTCTGCGCATCGAAGGTCGGCAGCATCAACATGCGCCCGGCTTCACGCAGCGCGGCCAGTGGGTCATGCAAGTCAAGGGCCTGCGCACCGCTTTGTTTCGACAGCTTCTCGCCCAGATCGTTCAACACCAGGGGCGTGTGCAGGTAGCGCGGCATGGGCAGGCCGAGCCGGCGCTGCAGCAGGATCTGCCGCGCGGTGTTGTCGGCGAGGTCTTCACCGCGCACCACATCGGTGATGCCTTGGTCGGCGTCGTCGACCACCACCGCGAGCTGGTAGGCCCACAGGCCGTCGGCCCGCTTGAGCACAAAGTCGCCCACGGTGTCGGGCACGTTTTGCACCTGTGGCCCCAGGCGCCGGTCATGCCAGCTGACGCTCTCATCGCAGCGCAAACGCGTGGCGCGCGCGGGCTTGCCCTGCAGGCCGCTTCGGCAGGTGCCGGGGTAGACAAGCTCACCATGCCGCGGCTTGTTGTGGCCCGATGCGGCGAGTGCTTGCGCGATGTCACTGCGCGAGCAGCCGCAGGGGTAGGCATCCCCCTGGTGCAACAGCTGGTCGAGTGCGGCCTGGTAGAGCGGCGAACGTTGCGACTGCCACACGGGCGGCTCGTCAGGGTGCAGGCCGCAGGTGGCGAGCTGCGAGAGGATCAGCTGGTCGACACCGGCCACGCAGCGCGGTGTGTCCACGTCCTCGATGCGCACCAGCCAGGTGCCGCCGTGGGCGCGCGCATCGAGCCAGCTTGCGAGTGCCGCCACCAGCGAGCCCGCATGCAGCGGCCCAGTGGGCGAGGGCGCGAAGCGGCCTCGGTAGTGCGATGACATTCAGCAGCCGCCCAATGGCAGGCGCCCGCTGTGCCGCTCGAGCAAGGCCTTGCGTGTGGCGGCACTTTCCAGCTGGTTGAGCCACCAGCGCAGCGCCAGGCCTTGTTGCGGCTTGCGGCTCGCCTTGCCGGTGGGTTCGCCGCGCCATGCGTAGCCGAGGCTTGCATTCAGCGGCGGGCGCTGCACCGCCTTGGCCACCAGATGGCCGGCGGCGAGGTGCTCGCGCACCATCGGCTCGGGGATGAAACCGCAGCCCATGCAACGCAACAACGCCTCCACCTTCGCAGGCATGGTCGACACCGTGAGCACGTCTTGCCCCGGCAGCAGGTTGACGGTGAGCGGCGTGAGGCGGTGCGCCGAGTCGGCCACCGCGATCGCGCGGTGGCGCATCAGTTCGGCATCGGTGATCGGCTGGGTGGCCGCGGCAAGCGGGTGGTGCGGGGCCACCGCAAACACAAACGGCATCACCCCCAGCGGCTGCAATTGGATGCCCGCCGGTGGCAACTGGTCGGTGCCCACGCCAATCGCCAGGTCGGCCTGGCCGCTGACCAGTGCTTCCCAGGTGCCGGCGAGGATTTCAGTGCGCAGCCGCAACCGGGTGCCCGGCCCGCTGCGCCCCGGGTCGGCGCCGTCGGCCTTGAGGGCGTAGAAGGCTTCGCAGATCTCGAACACCGTCACCCGCGAGAGGGCGCCGTCGACCGCCACGGTGAGCTGGGTTTCCCAGCCGGTTCCCACCCGCTTGACGCGGTTGGCCACCGCGTCCACCTGCTCCAGCAGGCGCCGGCCTTCGTTGAGCAACTCTTCACCGGCCGCGGTGAGCTTGGCCTGGCGCGAGCGGCGGTCGAACAAGAGAACGTCGAGCGCGTCTTCGAGCTGGCGAACGTTGTAGGTGAGGGCCGACGGCACCTTGCCCAGCTCGCGCGCTGCCGCGGCAAAGCTGCCGGTGCGGGCGATGACGTCCATCATCGCCAGGGCTTCGGGGGTCAGCACATTGCGGGCAGTGATCATCGCGGGTGTCCAGGTCAGCAAGGCGGATTCATCTTATTTGAACGGATGCTTCAACGTGCAGGCGCTGATGGTGTGCGTGTGCACGCCTAAATTCAGAGCTCAGAAAGGAAGGCACACCATGATCACCCTTCGCAAATCGTCAGAACGCGGTTATGCCGACCACGGCTGGCTCAAGTCGTTTCACAGTTTTTCGTTTGCCGATTACTACCACCCCGAGCGCATGGGCGTGGGCAACCTGCGTGTCATCAACGAAGACCGCATCGCCCCGGGCACCGGCTTCGGCACCCACGGTCACCGCGACATGGAGATCGTGTCGTATGTGCTCGAAGGTGCGCTGGGCCACAAAGACAGCATGGGCAACGGCACGCAGATCGTGCCCGGCGACGTGCAGCGCATGAGCGCGGGCCGTGGCATCCAGCACAGTGAGTTCAACCACGCGCCGAACGCGACCACGCACTTCCTGCAGATCTGGGTCATGCCCAACGAGCGCGGCATCGTGCCTGGCTACGAGCAGAAGCATTTCGATGAAGCGCAAAAGCGCGGCCGCTTGGCGTTGGTGGCAAGCCCCGATGGGCGCGACGGCTCGGTGACGATCCATGCCGATGCGGCGATGTACGCCGGTCTGTTCGACGGCGAGGAGGCGGCCGAGCTGCCGCTCTCCTCCACGCGCAACACCTATGTGCACGTGGCGCGCGGTGCGATCCGCGTCAACGGGCAAGAAGCAGCGGCGGGTGACGCGGTGCTGCTCGATAACGAGGCCGCGCTGCGGCTCGAGTGCGGGCGCGCCGCCGAGGTGATCGTTTTCGACCTCATGCCCTGAGCCGGCTACAGTGCGCGGCATGGACACCGTGTTGCGCGTCATCAGCATCCTCCCCTGGACCGACTGGGCCGCACTCGCGGCCTTTTTTGCGTCCTGGAGCGGCTACGCGTGGTTTGCCCGCGACCGGGCGCAGACCAAGCCGTCGATCCTCGCCAGCACCAACCGCATCCGCCGCGAGTGGATGCTGCAGACCACCTACCGCGAAGTGCGCGTGCTCGACGGCGTGGTGGTGCAAAACCTGTCGACCAGCCCGTCGTTCTTCGCCTCCACCACCATCCTGATCATCGGTGGACTGCTCGCCGTGTTGAGCGCGAGCGACAAGGCGAGCGACCTGGTGCGCGAGATCCCGTTTGCCGCGCGCACCACGGTGCTGATCTTCGACCTGAAGCTGGTGCTGTTGCTGGTGCTGTTTGTTTACGCGTTCTTCCGCTTCACCTGGTCGATGCGGCAATACACCTTCGGCGCCTTGTTGATCGGCGCGGCGCCCGAGGCCAAGCAGCTTGAAGCCATGGGTGCCGTGGGCGAAGAGCAGCGCCAGGCCTTTGCCAAGAAGGCAGGGCGGGTGGTCGGCATGGCGGCAGAGACGTTCAACGACGGGCTGCGCGCGTACTACCTGTCGTTCGCCGCCATCGGCTGGTTCTTCTCGCCGCTGATCTTCGTGCTGGCGACGGTCGGTGTGATCTACATCCTGTACCAGCGCGAGTTTCAGTCGGACGTGCTGGAGATCCTCAACTCCTGAGGCTGCAGCGCGGGGTCGAGTGCCTCTCGTTCGTCGAAGACGAAACAGTCGCCGTCAAAGTGGTGGCAGCCGACTTCTTCAAAGTACTTGAGGATGCCGCCGTCGAGTTGCACCACATGCTCGATGCCGGCCTCGGCCATGTAGATCGCCGCCTTCTCGCAGCGGATGCCGCCGGTGCAGTAGCTCACCACGCGCTTGCCGCGCAGTTCGTGCCGGTGAGCGAGCACCTGGGCGGGGAACTCGCTGAACTTGGTGATGTGCCAGTCGAGGGCGTTGTGAAAGCGGCCGTGGTCGATCTCGAAGCTGTTGCGCGTGTCGAGCGTGACCACCGGTCGGCCGTCGTCGTCGTGGCCGGCATCGAGCCAGCGTGCGAGGGTCTTCGCGTCGACCGCCGGCGCGCGGCCGGCCTCGGGCCGCACGGTCGGGTGGTTCATGCGGATGATCTCGCGCTTGACCTTCACCAGCAGCTTGCCGAAGGGCACGCTGTCTGACCAGCTCTCCTTGGGTGCGAGTGCGGCAAAGCGCGTGTCTTCATGCAGCCATGCCACGAAACTGCGCAGCTTCGTGGGCTCACCGGCCAGAAAGAGGTTGATGCCCTCTTCGGCCAGCAACACCGTGCCTTTCAGGGCCAAACCCGCGGCTTGTGAGCGGATGCTCTCGCGCAGGGCAAGCGTGTCCGTCAAGGGCACAAACTGATACGCAGAGATGTTCAAAATTGCTTTCACACCAGCGATTTTACGGAGCGGATGCCTCCCTAAAATGCCCGCATGGCCTTCATTCACCTGCGCACCCACACCGAGTTTTCCGTTGTCGACGGCACCCTGCGGATCGACGAACTGGTGGGTGCCGCCTCGGCAGACGGGCAGGCCGCGCTGGCCATCACCGATCTGTCGAACCTCTTTGGCGCGGTCAAGTTCTACAGCGCCGCCCGCAAGAAGGGCGTCAAGCCGATCATTGGCGCTGACGTGTGGCTGGAGCCCACCGAAGGCGACAAACAACCCAGCCGCCTGGTGCTGCTGGTGCAAAGCAAGCGGGGCTACCTCAACCTGTGCGAACTCATCTCGCGCGGCTGGCTCGACCCCAACGCCCGTGGCCAGGCCTGGCTCAAGTGGGCGTGGCTGGCCGAGTTGAACGAAGGCCTGGTCGCGCTCTCGGGCGCGGAGCTCGGTGCCATCGGCCAGGCCTTGATGGCGCAAGACACACAGCGTGCACAGGCCGTGGCCACACGTTTGGCGACCACCTTCCCGCAGCGTTTTTACATCGAGCTGCAACGCGCCGGCCTGCCCAGCAATGAAGCCCACGTTCGTGCTGCCGTGCCGCTGGCCGCGCAGATGAAGCTGCCGGTGGTGGCCACGCACCCGGTGCAGTTCCAGACACCCGAAGACTTTGAAGCGCACGAAGCACGCACCTGCATTGCCGAAGGTGAAACGCTCACCAACCCGCGCCGTGTCAAACGCTTTTCTCGCGAGCAGTACTTCAAGACGCAGGCGCAGATGGAGGCGCTGTTCGCTGACTTGCCGAGCGCCTTGCACAACACGGTCGAGATCGCGAAACGCTGCAGCCTCTCGTTGGTGCTGGGCAAGCCGCAGCTGCCCGACTTCCCCACGCCCGAGGTCAACGGCGAGCGCATGGCGCCGGAGGCTTATTTCCGCCACGCCTCACATGAAGGTCTGAAGGAGCGGATGGTCCAGCTCTACCCCGACGAAGCCGAGCGCGCCAAACAACACCAGCGTTACGTCGATCGCCTGGAGTTCGAGATCACCACCATCTTGAAGATGGGCTTCCCGGGTTACTTCCTGATCGTGGCCGACTTCTTCATCTGGGCCAAGAGCAACGGCTGCCCCGTCGGCCCCGGCCGGGGCTCGGGTGCGGGCTCGCTGGTGGCTTACGCGCTCAAGATCACCGACCTCGACCCGCTGCGCTACAACCTGCTGTTCGAGCGTTTCCTGAACCCCGACCGCGTGTCGATGCCCGACTTCGACATCGACTTTTGCCAAGGCAATCGCGATCGTGTGATCGACTACGTGAAAGACAAATACGGCCGTGACGCCGTGAGCCAGATCGCCACCTTCGGCACCATGGCCGCCAAGGCCGCCCTGCGCGACGTGGGCCGGGTGCTCGGCATGGGCTACGGGCATGTGGACAGCATCGCCAAGCTGGTGCCCGCGCCACCTGGCAAGACGGTGACACTGGCCCGCCCCGGCGACAAGCCCGACCCCGGCCTGATCTACGCCCGGGTCGAAGCGCCCGAGATCGAGCAACGCGAAAAGAACGAAGAAGAAGTCGCCGAGTTGCTGGCGCTGGCCGAGCGGGTCGAAGGCATGGTGCGCAACATCGGCATGCACGCCGGTGGCGTGCTGATCGCGCCCGGCAAGATCACCGACTTCTGCCCTCTCTACATGCAGCCGGGCAGCGATTCGGCGGTGAGCCAGTTCGACAAGGACGACGTCGAAGCCATTGGCCTGGTGAAGTTCGACTTCCTGGGCCTGGCCACGCTGACCATCCTGGAGATGGCCAAGGAGTTCATTCGCGCGCGCCACGCCGACCAACGCGAGTTTTTGCTGGAGAACATCCCGCTCGACGACCGTGCGGCCTACCGCCTGATGAGCGAAGGCAAGACCGTCGCCGTGTTCCAGCTTGAAAGCTCGGGCATGCAACGCATGCTGCGCGACGCCAAGCCGAGCGTGTTCGAAGACATCATTGCGCTGGTGGCGCTGTACCGCCCGGGCCCGATGGACCTGATCCCGAGCTTCTGCGCGCGCAAGCACGGCCGCGAAGAGGTCGACTACCCGCACCCGCTGATGAAAGAGGTGCTGGAAGAAACCTACGGGATCATGGTCTATCAAGAGCAGGTGATGCAGGTGGCGCAACGCCTGGGCGGCTACTCGCTCGGCGGCGCCGACCTGCTGCGCCGTGCCATGGGCAAGAAGAAGCTCGAAGAGATGGTGGCCCACCGCGCCACCTTCGCCGAAGGCGCGGCCAGGAACAACATCGCTGAGCCGCTGGCCAACGAGATCTTCGACCTGATGGAGAAGTTCGCGGGCTACGGCTTCAACAAGTCGCACGCGGCGGCCTACGCCTTGCTGGCCTATCAAACGGCCTACCTGAAGGTGCATTACCTGGCCGAGTTCACCGCGGCCAACATGAGCGTGGCGCTCGACGACACCGACAAGCTCAAGATCTTCCACGACGATGCGGTGGCGCTCGGCCTCACCTTCGAGCCGCCCAATGTCAACACCGGCACCTACCGTTTTGATCCCGTCAGCGACAAGGTGGTGCGCTACGGCCTGGGGGCGGTGAAGGGCACGGGGCAGAGCGCCATCGAGGCCATCGTCGCTGCGCGCACCGAGGGCGGGCCGTTCAAGAGCCTGTTCGACTTCTGCGCAAGGGTCGACCGCGCCCGCATCAACAAGCGCACGGTGGAAGCGCTGATCAAGGCTGGCGCCTTCGACCTGCTGCACGCCGAACGCTCGATGATGGTGGCGAGCGTCTCATTGGCTTTCGACTACGCCGACACCCAGGCGGCGCACGCCGACCAGGGTGGTTTGTTCGACTTTGGCGACTCGCATGCGGCCTCGACGCAAGAGCCCGATCTGATTCAGGCCGAGCCCTGGAGCATCAAGGAGCGCCTGACGCTGGAGAAGGTGGCGCTGGGCTTCTACCTGTCGGGCCACTTGTTCGACCAGAGCGAAGCCGAAGTGCGCCAGTTTGCGAAGCGCAAAATCGCCGACCTCATCGACTCGCGCGAGCCGCAGGTCCTGGCCGGTATCGTGGGTGACCTGCGTGTCATCAACGGCCAGCGCGGGCGTGTGGCCATCTTCAGGTTGGACGACAAGAGCGAGTACATCGAGTCGGTGATCAACGAAGAGCTGCTCAATGCCAACAAGGACTTGCTGAAAGACGACGAACTGATCGTGGCGCTTGGCAAGGTGCAGCCCGACCGCTTCTCCGGTGGCATGCGCTTCAACATCCAGCAGGTCTGGGACCTGGCCACCGCGCGCTGCCGTTTCGGCAAGTACCTGCGGGTCGAAGTGAACGGCAGCGTGCCACCGGTGGCCGAGGTGTTGCGCGACTTCCCCAGCCGCAAGGTCACCACCGAGCAAGGCCCGGTGGCCCAAGGCCTGGGTGTGCGACTGGTTTTGCAGCGCGACGCGGCGAGTGGCGAGCTCGACCTGGGCGACGAAGGCCGTTTCTTCCCGACCGACGCCGCACTCGCACGGTGGCGCGAGGGCAGCCACGGCAAGGCGCGCGTCGTTTACGAATAGTCATCCTGCCGGGTTGGTGGGCGCTGGGCGACGGGGTGGCGCCGCCCCCACGTTCGAGGGCTGGCCCTGATCCGCGCCGGCATGCGCGCTGTCTACACTGGCGCGTATGCCAAGAACAATTCCGATGACAGGGCTGATCCTCACCGGCGGTGGCGCCCGCGCCGCCTACCAGGTGGGGGTGCTGAAGGCGGTGGCGAAGATTCGGCGTGACGCCGCGCCCTGGGACCGCAGCAACCCGTTTCCGGTGATCACCGGCACTTCGGCCGGCGCGATCAACGCGGCTGCCTTGGCCAGCCACTGCGACGACTTCGACGCTGCCGTGGCAGCAGTGGCCGAGGTGTGGGAAAACTTCCATGCCGATCAGGTATACCGCAGCGACACCATCGGCGTCATCCGCACCGGCGCGCGCTGGCTCACGATGATGTCGCTCGGTTGGGTGATCGCCCGCTGGCGTCGCGCGCGGCTGCGCTCCCTGCTCGACAACTCACCGCTCGAAGAGCTGCTGCACAAGATGGTGTCGGTCGATCGCCTGCGCGGCGTGATGGAGTCGGGCCACCTGCAGGCAGTCGCGGTCACGGCGTCCAGCTACAGCTCAGGCACCCATGTGACCTTCTACGACTCGCTCAAGGAATTCGCCCCCTGGAACCGCTCTCAGCGGGTGGCG
Organism: Rhizobacter sp.; assembly: GCF_031412075.1. Lineage (GTDB taxonomy): Bacteria > Pseudomonadota > Gammaproteobacteria > Burkholderiales > Burkholderiaceae_C > Rhizobacter. The sequence goes on along the minus strand of NZ_JANOCG010000034.1, from coordinate 358 downwards.
GTGCGCATGCCGATCACGGTGCCTCATCTGCTCGCGTCCGCGGCCATTCCGTTTGTCTTTCCGGCGGTGCCGCTGGACTTTGACGGTGTGACCGAGTTCTTTGGCGACGGCTCGATGCGCCAGTCGGCCCCCATCTCGCCTGCAGTGCACCTGGGTGCGCGACGCATCCTGGTGGTGGGTGCCGGCCGCATGCACGAGCCCCCGGGGCGGCGCAAGGTCAGCGGCGCGTATCCCAACTTCGCACAGATCGCGGGCCATGCGTTGTCGAACATCTTCCTGGACGCACTGGCGGTGGATGTCGAGCGCCTGCAACGCATCAACAACACGCTTGCATTGTTGCCGCCCGAGGCGCTGGCCA
>NZ_JANOCG010000033.1:0-3883 GCF_031412075.1 Rhizobacter sp. | reverse complement strand
GTTGCGAAGCAACGACCGTATTACTCTTCGGGTCCCCTTGGTGAGTCGTCGAGCAGCGCAGGGCTTTGGGGCTGCACGCGCAGCGTGCTTCGTCATCTTTGCGCCGCCTGTTTGAACGCAACGGCCAAAGGCCGCGAAGTGAGTTCGGCGCGAGCCCCAAAGACCGAGCAGCGCAGAGCAGTCGGCCCTAGGCCGACCGGCGAGTAGGGTCGCCTTTTCTTTGGTGACTTTCTTTTGGCGAAGCAAAAGAAAGTTACTGCCCTGTCGGGGGCACATCCCGACGCACCCGCCGGCAGGCAGAAGTAACACCTACGCGAAGCGAGCACAAGGCTTCGATCCGCGAAGCGGACCCTGTCCTGAGCCTGTCGAAGGGTCAGCCCGAACGGGCAGCCAAGAACTACAAGCAAAACCCCGCTCAATTCAAAGCTTCGACCCGACAGTCAACTTTGACAATGCCCCAACCCACGGCCTAACCGCCGCATGGGCCCGCCAACGCAAGTCAGGATCGACCGTGCCGCCACCCGAAAAAATTCGCCTAGGCGACCTGCTCGTTCGCCAGGAGCTCATCACCGAAGACCAGCTCAAGGCCACGCTGGAGCAGCAGCGCGCCAGCGGCCGCAAGCTCGGGCGCATCCTGGTCGACAGCGGTATCGTCACCGAAGAGCAGATCTCCGGCGCGCTGGCCCGCCAGCTCAAGATCCCCTACATCAACCTCAAGCAGCAAAGCCCCAACCCGGCCTTGGTCAACCTGCTCTCCGAAGCGCAGGCGCGGCGTTTTCGTGCCCTGGTGCTCGAAGACAGCAACGGCTTTTTGCGCGTGGGCATGGCCGACCCGAGCGACCTTTTTGCCTACGACGAACTCACCCGCATCCTGAAGCGCGAGATCGAGCTCGCCGCCGTCACCGAAACGCAGCTGCTCTCGACCATCGACCGTGTGTACCGCCGCACCGGCGAGATCACCGCGCTGTCGCAAGAACTCACCGCCGAGCTGGCGCAGACCGAAGCCGACTTCGGCGCGCTGCTGGGCACCGAAGCGGCGGTGAAAGACGCGCCGGTCGTCAAGCTCTTGCAGACCCTGTTCGAAGACGCCGCCCAGGTGCGCGCCTCCGACATCCACATCGAGCCGCAGCAACACAAGCTGCATGTGCGCTTTCGGATCGACGGCATGCTGCACCTGCAGACCGAGGCCGACCTGAAGATCGCACCGGCGCTGGTATTGCGCTTGAAGCTGATGTCGGGCCTCGACATCTCCGAGAAGCGCTTGCCGCAAGACGGCCGCTTTCACGTCGACATCCGCGGCAACCCACTCGACGTGCGCATCTCGTCGATGCCCACGCAATACGGCGAATCGGTGGTGATGCGCCTGCTCAACCAGAGCGGTGGCCTGTTGAGCCTGGAGCGCCTGGGCATGGGGCCGCGCATGCTGACCAAGGTGCGCAGTGCGCTCCACCGCACCAGCGGCATGATCCTCGTGACCGGCCCGACCGGCAGCGGCAAGACCACCGCGCTCTACGCCTCGCTCAACGAGATCAACTCGCCCGACCGCAAGATCATCACGGTGGAAGACCCGGTCGAGTACCGCCTGCCCGGCATCAACCAGGTGCAGGTGCACGACAAGATCGAGCTCACCTTCGAGCGTGTGCTGCGCGCCGCGCTGCGCCAGGACCCCGATGTGATCCTGGTCGGCGAAATGCGCGACAAGACCACCGCCGAGATCGGCCTGCGCGCCGCGATGACCGGCCACATGGTGCTCTCTACCCTGCACACCAACGACGCCGCGACCACGCCAGTGCGCCTGCTCGACATGGGCGTGCCGCCCTACATGGTGGCGATGTCGCTCAACCTCGTGATCGCCCAGCGCCTGGTGCGCCTGGTGTGCGAAAACTGCGTGGCACCGCACACCGTCACCACGCAAGAAACCGCCTGGCTCGACCACTACGCCGCCGACGACGCGCTAGAGGGCAAGTACATGCGCGGCATGGGCTGCTCGCGTTGCAACGGCACCGGCTTCATCGGCCGCACGGCGGTGTATGAAATGCTGGAGATGACGCCCGAGCTGGTGCAGGCCGCCAACCACGGCTCGCCGGTCGAATTCGTCAAGATCGCACGCGTGCAGATCGGCAAGGAGACGCTGCTGCGCAACGCGCTGGCGCTGGCCAAGAGCGGCCGCTCCACCTTGTCTGAAACCATGGCGCTGGCCGCCCACAGCGATGGTTGACGCCCTGTCGATTCCGTTCGGGCTGAGCCTGTCGAAGCCAGCGCGCAGCACGGCACAAGCACTTCGACAAGCTCAGTGCGAACGGGCCTGAGATATGCCCCAGTTCACCTACACCGCACGCGACAGCAGCGGCTCGCTGCTGAAAGGGGTGCTCGAAGGCCCCTCGGCCGCCGCCATCGCCGGCGACCTGATGAGCGCCGGCAGCACGCCGCTCGACATCAGCGAGGCCACGGCCGTCGCCGCCTCGATGGCCACGCGCCAGATCGGCTTTGGCAAAAAAGAGAAGGTCAAGCACGACGACCTGTTGATGTTCAGCCGCCAGATCTACACCCTGCTCAAGGCGGGCATCCCGCTCACGCGGGCCCTGGCCGGCCTGCAGGAATCGGCGGCACCCGCCATGGCCGAGGTGATCCGCCACACCCGCGAGAGCCTGGAGAGCGGCAACGAGATGTCGACCTCGCTCGCTCGCCAGACCGGTGTGTTCTCTGGCTTCTACGTGGCCATGGTGCGGGTGGGTGAAATGACGGGCCGCCTTGACGAGGTGTTCTTGCGCCTGTTCCATCACCTCGAGTTCGAGAAGCTGATGCGCGACCAGGTGAAGTCGGCCCTGCGCTACCCGAGCTTCGTGGTGGCGGTGATGGGCGTGGCGGTGATGGTGGTCAACATCTTCGTCATCCCGGCGTTCCAGAAGGTGTTTGACGGCTTCGGCGCCGAGCTGCCCTTCATGACGCAGATCCTGGTGGGCTTCTCCAAGTTCACGCTGGCGGCCTGGCCCTACATGCTGGTGGGTGGCGCGGGTGCGTTCTTCGCATTCAAACGCTGGACCAGCACCGAACACGGCCGCTACATCTGGGACCGCAGCAAGCTCAAGTTCCCGATCGCCGGCAAGATCATCCGCAAGGCCACACTGGCGCGCTTCTCGCGCAGCTTTGCGCTCGCGCTCAAGAGCGGCGTGCCGGTGGTGCAGGCCATGATGGTGGTGGCCAACACGGTCGAAAACGCCTTCTTCGCACGTGCCATCGAAAAGATGCGCGACGGCGTGGAGCGTGGCGACAGCGTGCTGCGCACCGCCGCGGCCAGCGGCATCTTCACGCCGGTGGTGCTGCAGATGATCGCCGTGGGCGAAGAGTCGGGCACGCTCGACGAGATGCTCGGCGAAGTGGCCGACTTCTACCAGCAGGACGTGGAGTACGAGCTCAAGTCGCTGTCGGCGCAGATCGAGCCGATCTTGATCATCTTCCTCGGGGTGCTGGTCCTGATCCTGGCATTGGGCGTGTTCCTCCCGATCTGGGACTTGGGCAAAGCCGCCGTGAAATAGGGCCCCCCAGTCGCTGCGCTCCTGCCCCCATGGGGCGCCGCCTGGCGGCCTGGCAGAGCCAGTTCCGCGGGCGTTGCTTGATGGGTGCTTCGCTGCGCTCGCTCACCGTTCGGCCTGAGGTGTCGAAGTCCCTGGCCGCCGTTCGCGAAATGCTTCACAGCAACAGGCTCGAACTGCCCCGCAGCGGCCGAAAAGCCGTTCTTATCGAGGCACTGCCCTCGCCCCCTCTCCCTAGCATCACCCAAACCCCAAGCTCCCCATCCCGGTTGGCTTGCTGTTGGTTCATGTGGTGATGTTCAAACGCAAAGAACAACCCGGTTGGCTGGCGATCGTGCCGCGCAAGCAGT
>NZ_JANOCG010000032.1:0-21003 GCF_031412075.1 Rhizobacter sp. | reverse complement strand
CGGCGCGCGGCCAGCCACAGCAGCCAGCAGCCCAGCGTGCCCAGCACGACGGAGAAAAAGACGGAATCGAAGTTGATGACGGTGAAGTCGACAACTGCCGTCTGGGTCTTGTTCTGCAGGTGGTGCAGGTGGTGAATGATGTATTCACCCGCGGTCGGGGCGTGTTCGGTGCCTGCGCTTGCCATGGTCAGTCCTGAAACCTTGTCCGAATCTGTTGTTCTTCACCGGCCGCGCCACGAGAGCGCGATCCAGTTCACCTTCATGCACACCACCATCGTGATCAGCAACGCTGGCCAGCTCAGTTGGGGCACCACTCTGGCGGCAATCACCAACATGGCGATGGCCACCGCAATCTTCAGCATTTCCCAGAACATGAAACCGACGGCCGCAGCCATCGCGTTCTTCGTGCCCCGAGTCATCCCGCGGGCCATCAAGGCCCCCGGGAGTACCACCGACAACGCTCCGTAGAGCGCTGACCAAGCTGCCGTGCTGCGTTGCGTGACTGCCCAGACCACGGCGCCACACAACAAACCGACCAAGGCCTGAGCGCCAACGACCCGCCATGGCGACACCATGGGGAGCTGGGCTTTCAGGGCCTTTGCCTCTTCGGGAGTGAGCGCCTTGAAAGGCGCTTCATCCACCTCATCTGGCCCCAAGTCACGGCCTACAGCATTGGTCATGGCTCGGGTTACAGGCGGTTGCAGCAAAGCCTCGGGATTATACGTGGAAACCCGTGCGCTTCCGGAAGGCCCCTGGCCGGAAGTCTGTGGGGTGTGTAACTCCGTCAGCCGAAGCAGTTGGCCGGCATGCCGGCCACGTCGACGCGCAGCGTCAGCACACGGCCGGCCAGAGGCTGTGCTTCCAGCTCGGCGGCGGGGCGGTTCTCGCGTGACGTCGTTATATAGAGCGTCTTGAGATCGGGGCCGCCGAAGCAGGGCATGGTTGCGCACCGCACGGGCAGCCGGATCTCGCGGGTGATCTCGCCGCTCGGAGACAAACGCACAAGGCGCTGGCCTTCGAACAGCGCAGACCAGTAGCAGCCTTCCACATCGACCGCCGCACCATCGGGCCGGCCGCCATAGGTGCTGAGGTCCTGGTCGGCTTGTTTCATGGGGAAGCGCGCGAACACGCGGCGCGGGCCGATGTGGCCCGTCGCTGCATCGAAGTCGAAGGCGTAGATGGTGTGGGCCTTGGTGTCGCTGCAGTACAGGGTGCGCGCGTCGGGGCTCCAGGCCAGGCCGTTGCCCACGGTGATGTCGCCCACCATTCGATCGAGTTGCCCGGCCGCGTAGCGATAGAACGCGGCCAGTGGCGGGTCGCGTGGCTCGTAAATCGTGCCGACCCAGAAGCGTCCACGCGGGTCGCACTTGCCGTCGTTGAAGCGCTCGAGACGCGTGTCGTAGGGCGGAGCGGCGAGGGGGCTGCGCTGGCCGGTGCCGGTGTCGAAGCGCCAGAGGCCGTCGCGCATGGCGAGCAGCAGGCCACCTTCGCGCATCGGCGCGATGCTCGCGGGTTCGGTGGTGAAGTCCCAGCGCGTGTGGTTCGACGTGCGCGGGTCGAACCGGTTGAGCGCGCGGCCGGGGATGTCGCACCAGTACAGCACCTGTTCGGTCGGGTGCCAAAGCGGCGACTCGCCCAGCAGCGAAGGTGGCGCGTCCAGCGCGACGATGTCTTTGTCGGGTGCCGTATTCATCACTGCGGCGACACCTCAAGCGTCATCCAGGCTTCGGTGCTTTGCCTCGGCTCGACCGTGATCAAGCCGTGACGGGCCGGGTCGGCCATCTGAATGGCGTTGCTGACGTGGCTGACCGGCTCGACGCAAAAGTAGTTTTTGTCGTGTGGCGTGTAGACCACGAGGTAGTGCAGCGAGGACGTGAGCTGCAACGAGAACTTTTCATCGCTGATGTGTGCGGGCCCGGCCCAGCCTTCGAAGCAGTGGTCGAAGTGGAGCTGCGACACCTCGGCGTCAATGCTGGTTTGAGCGACCTTGCCGGTGGGCAACTGGGTCGCGTCGGACTCCCAGCGCTCAGACACCGCCATGCGCAGCCGGCTGCCCGGGCGGGTGGGGAAGTAGGGGTGCCAGCCCAGGCCGACGGGTGTGGCGATCTCTGCGGTGTTGGTGAACACCAGTCGCACGGTCAGCTGTTGTGGCGTCAAGCTGAAGTGCTGCTCGATGTCGAATGCAAAGGGCCAGTGTTCATCGGCCTGGTGCCGATAGCGCAGCACCAGCTCGGCAGCGCTGAGCGACACCTGTTCCCACTGGCGCAACCAGGCCACACCGTGCAAGGAGTGCGGGTTGTTGGGGAAGTTGGCGACGGTGGTGTGGTCCTTGCCTTGCCAACCAAAGTGTCGGTAGCCGATGCGGTTGGAGTAGGGCACCAGCGGGTAGCAGGCTGACTTGTGCGAGGTTTCGAGATCCGCTGGCTCGGTAGAGCGCATCAGCGGCACTTGACCGTGCCACAGGCCGGCGATGGAGCCGCCGAGATCGGTGCGGACGGCCAGGCGCAGCGCGCCGGCAAGGAGTTCAACGGAATGGTTCGGCGAGCCAGGCATCGGTGGGATGAGGGTGAGCTGAGGGCACCCGCGATCCTACGCGGCGCCGATGTGGGTGCCGCTGGACAACGAGTGCACGTGTTCGGCGCCACCTGTGCGCAACGCAGCGATGGCGGAGCGTGCACCGCGCATCATCAGCCCGAGGTCGGAGCCGATGCCGACGAAGTCGAAACCCGCGGCACGGTACTGCGTCACCAGCTCCGGGCTGTCGCCCACCGTGCCCACCGGCATGCCGAGGGCTTTGCAGCGTTGCACCGCGTGGTTCATCAGTTCCATCACTGCGGGATGGTGCGGTTCGCCGATGTAGCCCATCGCTGCCGACAGGTCGGATGGGCCGATGAAAAGCGCGTCGACGCCCTTGACCTGCGCGATGGCGTCCAGGCGGCTGATGGCGTCGGGTGTTTCCAGCTGCACGATCACGCCGACATGCTGGTTGGCTGTCTTCAGGTAGTGCGGCGTGGTGCCAAAGCGCGAACCGCGGCTCATGCCCGCCACACCGCGCAGGCCCTCGGGCGGGTAACGGGTGGCGGCCACGGCGCGCCCGGCTTCGCTGGCGGTTTGCACCATGGGAAACATCAGCGTGGCGGCGCCGGCATCGAGCACACGCTTGACGACCACCGCGTCGTTCCAGGGCACGCGCACGATGGGCAGCATCTTGGTGGCGGAGACGGCCTGCAACAGTTGCACCACGCCCATCACATCGAGCGGGGCGTGCTCCATGTCGATCACGCCCCAGTCGAAACCGGCGCAGCCCATGGCTTCGGCGACCAGCGGGCTGGCCGAGACGATCCAGGTGCCGATCGGCGGGTGCCCACCCGAGGACTGCAGAAGTTGCTTCAGGGCATTCATCGTCGTCCTCCAGTGGGTGGCTGTGCCCTAGTCGAGACGGGCCCGCAGGTAGTGTGCGCCTGGGATCGGGTTGTAGTAGTACGGAGGCACGTCTTCGAAGCCCAGGCTGGCATACAGCTCTCGAGCGGACTCCATGTCGTCCAGGGTGTCGAGCAGCATGTGGGAATAGCCGGCGCGGCGCGCGTCGTCGAGCAGGCGTTGCGCCACAAGGCGACCGAGGCCGAAGCGGCGAAAGGCCGGCCTCACATACAGGCGCTTCATCTCGCAGGCGTTGGCGTAGTCGGCTTCGGGCAAGGGCCGAAATGCGCCGCATCCCGCCAGCGCACCGTCCACCTCGGCCAGCAACAACTGGCCGGCCGGTGCCGCGTAATCGCCGGGCAGGGCCGCCAACTCAGCCTCGAAGCCCTGGAAACACAGGTCCACGTCCAGGCTGGCGGCGTACTCTCGAAAGATTGCACGGGCCGCGGCCAGCAGCTCGGGTGTGTCGGGCGCGACCAGGCGGATCTCGGGAGTGGTCATGGGCGGCAGGTGCTTTCTCAGGTTCCCAGGCTGACCAACCAGCCCACACCCGCCGCGCACCCGGCGACCAGGGCCGTCGCCAGGCCGCGTGACAGGGCGCTGTCGGTGGACGCCGGCACATCCTCGGCCAGGGCCTTGTCGCCGCTCAGCATCGGGCCGACCAGGTTCTGCCGCTTCTTGACCAGGTAGAACACGATGGCCAGGATGTGCAGCACCACCAGGCTGATGATCAGCCACTGGCCATAGGTCTTGTGCCATGAGGTGGCGAGGCTGCTGGTGGCGCCGCTCACGAACCTGATCAGGGGGCCGGTGTTGGCGATCTCGTCATCGGCGATCAAACCGGTGGCCACTTGAACGGCCAGGATGGCCAGCAGCGCAAACACCGACAGCGCGCCGGTCGGGCTGTGCCCGACATCGAGGTGTTCATCGGCGCGCGCCTGGCCGCGCAGGTAGCGCAGCAGCGTGGCGGGCGAATAGATGAAGCTTGTAAAGCGGGACCAGCGTCCACCCACCACACCCCACAGCAGGCGAAACGCCAGCAAGGTCAGCACGACGAAACCGAGCCTGAAGTGCCACTCCATGGCGTTGCCGCCGATCTTGGCGCTGATCACCGAGCCGATGATGCAGCCGGCCAACAGCCAATGGAAGAGTCGCGTGGGCAGGTCCCAGACGCGAGTGGGTCGAAGACCAGTGGACATGGCGGCGGCTGAAGTGGAGGGTCGGGGGGCAAAGATAACCGGTTGTGCCGCGCATGGCGAGTGTCGGGAAGCGGTGGGCGGGCGGGCCCCGGTTCGCCCTCAGCAGGCGCGGCCGATGCTGCGTACACTGCGCCGGCGTCGCCGCCCGCTGAGCGAGCGGCGGCCGACCGGTCCCCAGCCACCCCCATTTGCCAGGAGAACCCGCATGAAACGTTTGTTCCTTGCCTTCGCTGCCATCGCCTGCCTCGGCACTGCCTTGCCGGCTGCGGCCCAGTTCGCCAAGCCTGAAGACGCCATCAAGTACCGCAAGGCGGCCTTCACCGTGATGGCGGCGCACTTCGGGCGTGTCGCCGCCATGGCCAATGGCCGCATCCCCTTCGACGCCAAAGCAGCGGCGAGCAACGCCGAGATCGCCAACATGATGGCCGCGCTGCCGTACGCTGGATTCGTCGACGGGTCGGACAAGGGCGACACCAAGGCCAAGACCGAGATCTGGTCGGAGCGCGACAAGTTCAATGCGTCCGCGTCGAAGATGCAAGACGAGATGGCCAAGCTCAACGCGGTGGCCAAGACGGGTGACCTTGGCGCCATCAAGACGGCGGTCGGTGCGGTGGGCCAGGCCTGCAAGGGTTGCCACGACAACTACCGCAAGGAATGACCCTCGCGCAGGTGACGACAGGCCCGCTCTGGCGGGCCTTTTTCATGGGGCTTGCAGGGGTGAGGGCCGCGAGGTGCATCCGCTACCATTGCCGGCTGCCGTTGCGGCAGCTTTGTCCCTGGGTCTGCGTGTGCCGCATGCCCGCCTGAATTGCCGGGCCTTTGTGGCCTCTCATGAGTCTGTTTCGCATGACCTTGTTCTGCCTTCGCTTCGTGTCGCCCCTGAGGGCTTTCGCCCTGTCTGTCGTGCTGAGTGTGAGCGGGGCTTCGAGCCTCGCCCAGGAGGCCGGCGGTGGTACCTTCAACGCGCCGACCTATGCGCCTGCAGCCAGTGCGCCAGACGGGGCGCCGGCGAGGCAGCGCGGTACCCCGACGCGCCCGGCCGCCGGGGCGGCTCGGCCTGCCGCGTTGCCGGGTCAGCCAGAGCCTGATCCGGGTGCCCGCCGAGTTGAGCTGGCTGCGCCCAAGCCCAGCGAGTTTCAGAAGTTTGTCGAGGCCGCCACCGGGCGCCAGTTGCCGCTGTTCGGCGCGAACTTTTTTGTCGACGCCGCCAACAGCGTGTCGACCGCCGACAACGTGCCGGTATCGAGCGACTACACCGTCGGCCCGGGTGATGAGGTGATGATCCGCGCCTGGGGCGCCATCGATGTGGACTACCGCACCACGGTCGACCGCAACGGCCAGGTCAACCTGCCCAAGGTCGGCAGCTTCACCGTGGCCGGTGTTCGGGCGTCCGAGCTCGAGAAACACCTGCGGGCGCAGATCGGCCGGCTGTACACCAACTTCAACCTCAACGTGTCCCTGGGCCAGCTGCGCGGAGTCAAGATCTTCGTGGTGGGGCCGGCGCGTGTGCCGGGGGTCTACACCGTGCCGAGCCAGTCGACCTTGCTGTCGGCGGTGGTGATGGCAGGTGGCCCCGGCCCCAGCGGGTCGATGCGCAAGGTGCTGCTTCGCCGCAACGGGGCGGTGATGTCTGAACTCGACATTTATGAATTCCTGGTGAACGGGGACAAGTCCAAGGACGTGCAACTCGTCGCGGGTGACGTGGTCGTGTTCCAGCCGGCCGGTGCCCGCGTCGCCCTGCATGGCGCGATCGACACGCCGGCCATCTATGAGCTCAAGGCGCCGCAAGAGCCGGTGCGTGACGTGCTGCGGTATGCCGGTGGCACCGCCGTGCTGACCAATCCCAACAAGGCCTTGGTCGAGCGCATCGACCCGGCGCGTTCCCCGGCCGCACGGTATGTCGAAGAGTTCAAGCTCGATGAGGCCGGCCTGCAGCGGCCGCTGCGTGATGGTGATGTGCTGACGTTGCTGGCGATCTCGCCGCAGTTCGCCAATGCCGTCACGCTCAAGGGGCATGTGGCGCAGCCGCTGCGGTATGCCTTCAAGCCGGGCATGCGCATCCGTGACCTGATCCCCAACCGCGACGCGCTCATTTCGCCTGACTTTTATCGCCGCAAGAACCTGTTGGTGCAGGCGCTGGAAGAGGAAGAACCGCTCGACGAGGGAACGACGATCGGCACACCCACTCGCAGCAGCGCCGAACGGATTCGGCGTGCCGAAGACCGCACGGCGGCGGCGCGCGCCAGGAAAGCGCCAGCCGCACTGTTCGACGAACTCAACTGGGATTACGCCGTCATCGAGCGCCTGAACGCCGACCTCAGCACCCAGGTGATCCCGTTCAACCTCGGCAAGGCGGTATTGCAGGGTGATGCGGCCAGCAACATCGAGCTGTTGTCGGGCGACGTGGTGACGATCTACAGCCAGAAAGACATGCGCGTGCCGGTGGCCAAACAGACCCGACTGGTGTCGGTCGAAGGCGAGGTGGGTGCGCCCGGTGTCTACCAACTGTTGCCGGGCGAGACCTTGCCGCAGTTGATCGCGCGGGCCGGTGGCTTCTCGCCGCAGGCCTACGTATACGGCCTGGAGTTCACGCGCGAAGAAACGCGTGTGCGTCAGCGTGAAAACCTCGCCGCCGCCGTGGCGCGGCTGGAGGCGTTGGCTGCGACCCAGGGCGCGCGCGATGCCGCCAACCGGCGCGACGAGTCCGGCGACCGCAGTGCATCGGTCAACGCGGCCGCCACCCAAGCGCAGATGGCCCGACTCAGCCGGGTTCAACCCAATGGGCGCATCGCGCTCGAGCTGCAACCGAGCGATACCACGGTCGCGAACCTGCCGGAGGTGCCCCTCGAACACGCCGACCGCATCGTGGTGCCGGCCCGTCCCGGCTTCATCACGGTGGCCGGCGCGGTGGTCAACAACAACGCCTTGTTGTGGAAGCCCGGCCGCACGGTGGGCGATTACCTCAAGCAAGCCGGACTTGACGAAGCTGCCGAGCCCGACAACATGTTCGTTCTGCGCGCTGACGGCACGGTCATTCATGCCGGTGACAGGCGCGGCTTCTTCGGCATGAGCAGCCTGCAGTCGCAGCCCATCCAGCCGGGTGACGCCATCGTGGTGCCCACCCAGCTCGACTTCGAAACCTGGGGCCGCGCCCTGGTGCGCAACCTCAAGGACTTCGGGCAGATCTTCTACCAGTTCGGCCTGGGTGCGGCGGCGATCAAAACGCTGCGCAACTGACCGGGGCTCGCATGAACAAACTTGATCCCCAGGTGCTGGCACAAGACGAAGACGATCTGGACGACGGGCCCAGCGTGGGTCTGCTGGATCTGCTCACCTGGCTGGGCGAAGGCAAACGCCTGATTGCGGCGGTGACGGCCATTGCCGTGGTGGGCTCGGTCGTTTTCGCCCTGCTCAAACCCAACATCTACACCGCGCGCACCACCCTGCTGCCGCCCGGTGCCCAGCAGCAAAGCAGCTCGGCTGCCGCCCTGGCCGCGCTGGGTTCGCTGGGAGGCTTGGCAGGGGGTCTGGGCGGCAAGACCCCGGATGAGCTCTATGTGAATTTGCTCAAGAGCGACAGCGTCCAGCGTGCACTGGCCACGCGGTTCGACCTCTACACACGCTACAAGATCGAAACCTACGAAGTGCTGCGCACCGCGATCCCGCAGAACGTGCGGGTGTCGTCCGACAAGAAGTCGGGGGTCATCACGGTCGAGGTGGACGACAAGGAGCCCAAGTTTGCCGCCGACCTGGCCAATGGCTACGCGGCCGAGATCACCAAATTGTTGGGCCGCCTGGCGGTCTCGGAAGCCCAGCAGCGCCGTGTGTTTTTTGACCAGCAGCTCAAGGAAACCAAGGACAACCTTGTCAAGGCCGAACAGGCGCTGCGCAGCGTGCAAGAAAAATCCGGAATGATTGTTCTGGACCAGCAGGCCGAGGCCATCATCAAGGCGGCAGCCGAGCTCAAGACCAAGATCATCGAGCGCGAGGTGCGCCTGAAGGTTCTGCGCACCGGCACCACGGCGGAAAATCCCGACGTGCAGATGCTCAACTCAGAGCTGGCCGCGTTGCGCAGCGAGCTGGCACGCATGGAGTCGGCCTCGGGCACGGCTTCGCCACGCGGTGGAGGCGGCATCGACATCCCGGTGGGCAAGCTGCCGGCTGCGGGGCTCGAATACGTGCGTGCGGCGCGTGAAGTGAAGTTCCAGGAAACCATGCTCGCCAGCATGCTGCGCCAGTTCGAGATCGCCAAGCTCGACGAAGCCAAGGAAGGCCCGGCCTTGCAGCAGGTCGACGTGGCCTTGCCGCCCGACCGCAAGTCGAAGCCGGCGCGCGCGCTCATCGTGATGGCGGCGACGCTGGCGGCCCTGCTGGGCGCCAGCCTGTTTGTCATCGCGCGGCGTTACCGAGCGCTGTTGCGCGAGCAAGACCCGCAGAGCGCGCAAGCCTGGGCGAAGCTCGCCGACGCCTGGCGCCTGCGCGGCAAGCGCGCGGGCTGAGTCAGCCCGTCACCGACAGCGCCCAGTGCGCTGCGGCGCGGGCGTGCAACTGGGTGGTGTCGAACAGCGGCACATCGCAGTCCTGCGGGCCGACCAGCAGCGAGATCTCGGTGCACCCCAGGATGATGCCCTGCGCGCCTTGTCGCACCAGGTCCGCCATGATCCTGCGGTACTGCGCACGGGACCCCGGCTCGACGCGGCCCAGGCACAGCTCTTCGTAGATCACGCGGTGAACGATGGCGCGCTCGTGGGGTGGCGGCACCAGCGCAGTGACGCCATGCACCTGGCGCAGTCGTGCCAGGTAGAAATCCTGTTCCATCGTGAAGCGTGTACCGAGCAGGCCCACGGTGTGCAGCCCGGCACGCTTGATCTCTGCGGCCGTCGGGTCGGCGATGTGCAGCAGCGGGATGTGCACTGCGGCCTCGATCGCGGGTGCCACCTTGTGCATGGTGTTGGTGGCGAGCACCAGCAGCTCGGCGCCTGCCGTTTCCAGCGTTTTCGCTGCATGGGCCAACACGCGGCCGGCTTCGTCCCAATCGCCTTGCTGTTGCAGGCGCTCGATGGCATGGAAGTCCAGGCTGTAGAGCATCAGCCGGGCCGAGTGCAGGCCACCGAGCTGTTGCCGGATCGCCTGATTGATCTCGCGGTAGTAGGGGATCGTCGACTCCCAGCTCATGCCGCCGATCAAACCGATGAGCTTCATCGTGCTCACAAGCTCAGCTCACCACGGATGCAGCTCACGCTGTGCCCACCCACCCACACCGTGTGCCCTTCTTGTTCAATGGCCACGCGGCCGGCCCGGCCCAGGCGCTGGCCTTGCGACGCGAGGTAGCGTGTGGGCGCAAGGCCGGCGCCGATCAACCATTGCGCCACACCGGCGTTGAGGCTGCCGGTCACCGGGTCTTCGGGTACGCCGATCGGTTCGGCGAAGGCGCGCAGCTCGAACTGGCACTCGCTGCCCGGCGCATACGGTGCCACCACGCCGACCTTGGCCAGGGACTTCAGCACCGCATGGTTGGGCTCGATGGCAAGCACACTCTCCACGCTGTCGAGCAGCAGGCCCAGCCAGATGGGGCCGTTGTCCAACCACTGCGCGGCGTGCAGCTGCTCACGCCGCAAGCCCAGGGCCGAGAGCACGGCGCCGAGCGTCGTGTCGTCGACCGCCTGCATGCGCAGCGGCGGCGCGGCAAAGGCGGCACGTTCGCCGTTCAAGCGGATGCGCACCAGCCCCACACCGCACTGCTGCACCGCCATGCCGCGCGCTCGGGGTGTACCGCCGGCTTGCAGCCAGGCGTGGCAACTGCCCAGCGTCGGGTGGCCGGCAAACGGCAACTCGCCGCCCGGCGTGAAGATGCGCACACGGTAATCGGCCGCCGGGTCGGTTGGCTGCAGCAGGAAGGTGGTTTCCGACAGGTTGGTCCATTGCGCAAAGGCCTGCATCTGCGCGTCGCTCAGGCTGTCGGCGCCGTGCACCACGGCGAGCGGGTTGCCCTTCAAGGGCTGGTCGGTGAAGACGTCGACCTGGGTGAACTTGAAGGTGCTCATGCCGCTTCCTTCAGTGTCTGGGCGAGCAGCTGGATGCCACGTTCGATCTCGGCCGGCGCCACCGTGACGAAGGACAGGCGCAGCGTGTTCTTGCGCGGCCGGTCGGCGTAGAAGGCCGCCCCCGGCACATAGGCCATGCCGTGTGCCACCGCCTGGGGCAGCAGCGCCGCCGCGTCCACACCTTCGGGCAGCTCGATCCAGAAGAACATGCCGCCATGCGGCGTGTTCCAGCGGCAGCCCATTGGCATGTGCGCCGTCAGTGCCGCACTCATCGCATCTCGCTGGGCGCGGTAACGCGCGCGGATGGTCGGCACGTGCTCGAGCAGGAAGCCGTCGCGGATCACTTCGTGCACCACCCGCTGATTGAAGCCGGGCGTGTGCAGGTCGGCGGCCTGTTTGGCCTGCAACAGTTTGGGGCACAGCGGCTTGGGTGCCACCACGTAGCCCAGGCGCAAACCGGGCGCGAGCACCTTGGAAAACGAGCCGAGATAAACCGTGCCCTCGGGCCAGCGTGAGGCCAGCGGCGCGGGCGGTGGCTCGTCGAACCACAGGTCGCCGTAGGGGTTGTCTTCGACGATGGGCAGGGCGAGCGTTCGCGCCGCAGCCACCAGCGCCTCGCGCCGCGCCGCGCCGATGCAGCGACCACTCGGGTTCTGGAAGTTGGGCAAGGCGTACAGAAAACGTGCACCCCGCGCCGCGGCCAGGCCGTCGGGCAGCGGGCCTTCATCGTCACATGCCACCGACACGTACTCGGGCTCATACGGGTTGAAGGCCTGCAGGGCGCCCAGGTAGGTGGGCGACTCCACCGCCACCGTGCTGCCGGCGTCGATCAGCACCTTGCCGACCAGGTCGAGCCCCTGCTGCGAGCCGGTGGTGATGAGCACCTGCGACGCGTCGGCCCGCAGGCCTTGTGCATTGAGCGTCTCGGCCACCCACTCGCGCAGTGGCGCGAAACCTTCGCTGGCGGCGTATTGCAGCGCCTCGCGCGGCTGGTCACGCAGCACCCGCGCCGTGGCCTCGCGCATGGCTTCGATCGGGAAGGTGTCGGGCGACGGCAACCCGCCGGCCAGCGAGATGATGCCGGGCTGTTCGGTGACCTTCAGGATCTCGCGAATGATCGACGGGTTCATGCGCTCGGCGCGGTGCGCGAGCTTCCAGGGGGTGGTGGTGGTCATGGGGAGCTCGTCCTGAGCGGTAGGTGGGTCGGCATTTTCTTGCCAATGAACACCGTGGCGATCACGGCGAGTGAAAACAACAGTGTCGTTGCCTCGAGCCGCTCGCCGAGCACCGGCACGGCAAACAGCAGCGACAAGAACGGCTGCACCAGCTGCACCTGGCTCACCCGCACCGTGCCGCCCAGGGCCAGGCCGCGGTACCAGGCGAAGAAGCCGATCCACATCGAAAACAGCGTCACGTACGCAAAGCCCCACCAGGCCGAGCTGCTGGCTGGCTGCGTGGGCCAGCTGACCCAGGCGAGCGGCCCCGTGAGCGGCAGGCTGATCACCAGCACCCAGCAGATCACGTGTTCGGCCGGCCACTCGGCCGACAGGCGCGCACCGGCCACGTAGCCCACGGCGCCGCACAGCACGGCCAGCAACAAGAGCCCATCGGCCGGGGTGACGCCGCCACCGGTCTGCAACGCAAAACCCACCACCAGCGCGCAGCCCAACACGGCGCAGGCCCAGAAGCCCAGCGACGGCCGCTGGCGCATGGCGAGCGCCGCCACCACGGCCGTGCCGAGCGGCAAGAGACCGGTGATCACCGCAGCGTGCATCGCGTCCACCTGGCGCAGCGCCAGGCCGAGAAACAGCGGGAAGCCGATCACCGTGCCGGCGGCACTCACCAGCAGCGCCGGCAGGTGGCGGGCGCGCGGCCGGGGCGCTTGGGTCAGCAGCAGGTACAAGCCGCTCAACACCGCGGCCAGCGCGGCGCGGCCGGCGGTGACAAAGAGCGGCGGCAGTTGCGGGTCGGCCTCCGAGCCCACGGCCAGGCGGGTCATCGGCGTGGTCATCGCAAAGATGGTCACGCCGACCAGGCCGAGCCAAAGCCCCTTGTTTTCTGAGTTCATCGGGCCAGTCTAGGCTTTGGAGCCAGCACAGAACCAGTACACTCAGCCAGCACATTTCTCAAGCTGTATCGGTTGATGAGCCGACACATGGGCCAGCACATGAACCCACCTTCCCCCCTCTCCCGCCAGGCCGACGCCACGCTCACCGAGCAGCTCTCGGGCCGTTTTGCAGAGCACATCCGCCAGCGTTTGATGGCCCCGGGTGCACGCCTGCCGTCGGTGCGCGAATGTGCGCGCCGCCATGGCGTGAGCCCCTACACCGTGGTCGCGGCCTACGACCAGCTGCTGGCCCTGGGCCTGGTGGAAGCGCGCAAACAGCGCGGCTTTTTTGTGCGTGACCAACAGCGGCATGACACGGCGCCCGCGGACGATGCCCCCAGGCTGCCACCCCGCCTCGCCGCGCCGGTGAGCGCCACCACCCTGGTTCGCAGCATGTTCCAACCCCCCGGCTCGCAGCCCATGCCGGGCCTGGGCACCCTGCCGATGGAGTGGCTCGACCTGCCGATGCTGAGCACCGCCCTGCGCCGTGTCAGCGGGGCGGCGCAGCTGGGCGCGCTGTCGTTGCAGTATGGCGAGCCCGCCGGTGATTTGCGCCTGCGCCGCGTGTTGTCAACCCGCCTGGCCGACTTCGGCGTGAAAGCCCAGCCCGAGCAGATCATCACCACGCTGGGTGCGACCCAGGCGCTCGACATCGTCACCCGCACCCTGCTGCGCGCCGGCGACACGGTGTTGGTCGACGAGCCCGGCTGGTCGATCGAGTTCGCGCGTCTGGCCGCGCTCGGCCTGCGCATGCTGCCGGTGCCGCGCGGTGACGATGGCCCCGACCTCGCGGTGATGCAGCGCCTGATCGAAGCGCAAAAGCCGCACGAGCGCCCGCGCCTGTACATCACCGTGTCGGTGCTGCACAACCCGACCGGCGCATCACTCTCGCTCGGGCACGCCCACCGCCTGCTGCAGCTTGCGCAGGCGCACAACCTGCACATCATCGAAGACGACACCTACGCCCACCTGGCCCCGGCCCACCTGCCGCGGCTGGCCGCACTCGATGCGCTGGAGCGCACCATCTACATCTCGGGCTTCTCCAAGATCCTGGTGCCCAACTGGCGGGTGGGTTTCATGGCGGCGCCTGCGGCCCTGGTCGACCGGCTGGTGGACACCAAGCTCCTGACCAGCCTCACCACCCCCAGCCTCACCGAGCAGGCGCTGGCCCATTGCCTGGAGCAGGGCCTGCTGCGCCGCCACGCCGAGCGGGTGATGCAAAAACTCGACGCCGCCCGGGCCCGGTCGGTGAAGCTCGCCGAGTCGGCCGGGTGCCACTTTGCAGCCCCGCCGCGCGGCCTGTTCGGCTGGGTCGACGTGGGCGTGGACACCGAGCGCCTGTCGCACGCCATGATCGACCAGGGTTGGCTGCTGGCGCCGGGCACGCTGTTCCACGCCACGCCCCGCGCGACCACGCTGATGCGCATCAACTTCGCCACCACCCAGGACGCGCGCTTCTGGCGCGCGCTGGAGCGCACCCGCGATGCCATCCAAGCCTGAAAACCAGCCGCTTTTCGGGCTTGCGAGCCCGCCGTGGCCTGGCCTACAGTCGCACCTGTTGTTTGTATGAGCCTGTTTGAACCCACCATCCCCTTCGGCGAGCCCGAGCTCATGCGGGTCAGCGCATTCCAGCGCTACCTGCACGGGCCGGGCGGTCCGCGTGCGCGCGTGGTGCTGGAAACCGCCAACCGCCAGCCGGGGCTCGGCCAATCGCTGCTGGCCGACCTGAGCCGCTTCGAGCACAGCGGCCAGGCCTCTGAAGCGCTGGAGGTGCTGGCCGCCTGCGTGCGCCACTCGCAGCAGGTGGTGATCCATTTGCAGATGGGCGATGCGGTGGTGCCGCTGACGGTGTTTGCACTGGAGCGCCTGGTGCACTGCCCGATCAGCCTTGATGCCTTGCTGCAGCAGCGCCCTACCGAGCTGCGTGTGCTGCATGTGGAGCCTGCCGTCCTGCGGCCGCCGGGCGACGCCGAGCTGTCGCTGGTGGGTGAAGAGCAGCACTACCACTCGCTCGGGCCCGTGCTGTGGGAGTTGGCGCTGCGCGGCGCGCGCAACACCCTGCTGCCCGAGATCGCCGGCCCGGTGGCCTACCGTGTGGCGCCCGGCATCGACCTCGGCGCACTGCGTGTGGGGGGCGCCTTGCTGGCGTCGATCCAGCGCCTGCAAGGTGAGCGTGTCACGCTGCGCGAGATGATCGAGTGGCCTGGCCTGGACGCCGAGCGTGCGGCGCGCTTGTTGAACGCGCTGTACCTGCAGTCGGGGCTGATCGTGAGTCGAACCCGACCCGCCGGATTCACCGAATCGTGGTTCGGTGGCTTGGGCCGCTGAAACGTCACTTCCCGCTGAGGCGTTCCCAGCGTTCCATCGCTTCCAGCAGCTCGTTGTCGATCTGCGAAAAACGCGCCTGCGTCTGGGTCAGCACCTGCGGGTCACCGGCATAGATGGCGGTGCCGGCAAGTTGGTCGCCCAGGGTCTTTTGTTCTGCCTCCAGCGATTCAATGAGGGCCGGCAAACCTTCCAGCTCGCGCTGCTCCTTGTAGCTGAGCTTGGCTTTCTTCACGGCCGGTGCGGGTGCTGGCGCCGCCGCAGGGGCAGGCGGCTTGGCCGGCTTCTCGCGCAGGCCGCGCGCGCGGGTTTGCTGCGCCTTCCAGTCTTCGTAGCCCCCTTCGTATTCGCGCCAGAAGCCGGGCGACTCGTCGCCTTCCCAGGCGATGGTGCTGGTGACCACGTTGTCGAGAAAACGCCGGTCGTGGCTGACCAGGAACACGGTGCCCGCGTAATTTTGCAGCAGCTCTTCGAGCAGCTCCAGCGTGTCGATGTCGAGGTCGTTGGTCGGTTCGTCGAGCACCAGCACGTTGGCGGGCAGCGCAAACAAGCGCGCCAGCAGCACGCGGTTGCGTTCACCGCCCGAGAGCGTGCGCACCGGCGAGTTGGCGCGCTCGGGTGAAAACAGGAAGTCGTTCAGGTAGCTCATCACGTGCTTGCGCTGGCCGTTGAACTCGACCCACTCGCTGCCGGGGCTGATGGTGTCGGCGAGCGTCGCGTCGAGGTTCAGCGTGCTGCGCATCTGGTCGAAGTAGGCCACTTCGAGCTTGGTGCCCTGGCGCACGTGGCCGCTGTCGGGCTTCAACTCACCGAGGATGAGTTTGAGCAGCGTGGTCTTGCCCGCGCCATTGGGGCCGATCAGGCCGACCTTGTCGCCGCGCAGGATGGTGGCGGTGAAGTCCTTGACGATGACCTTCTCGCCGAAGCTCAGGCACACGTCGCGCAACTCGCCGACGATCTTGCCGCTGGGCGCACCGGCATCCACTTCAAGCCGCACTTGGCCGAGTGAATCGCGGCGTTTCTGCCTTTGGTCGCGCAGCACCTCGAGCCGCTGGATGCGCGCCACGCTGCGCGTGCGGCGGGCTTCCACGCCCTTTCGGATCCACACCTCTTCTTGCGCCAACAGCTTGTCGGCGCGCGCGTTGGCCAGCGCGTCAGAGGCGAGCTGTTCTTCCTTCATGCGCTCGTAGGCGCTGAAGTTGCCGGGGTAGCTGCGGATGGTGCCGCGGTCGAGCTCGACGATGCGGGTGGCCACGGCGTCGAGGAAGGCGCGGTCGTGGGTGATCAGCATCACACTGCCCTTGAAGCCGCGCAGCAGCTCTTCGAGCCAGGCGATCGAGTCGAGGTCGAGGTGGTTGGTGGGCTCGTCGAGCAGCAGCACATCGGGCACGGCCACCAGCGCCTGCGCCAGCGCCACGCGTTTTTTCATGCCGCCCGAGAGCTGGCCGATTTCACGCGCGCCGTCGAGGTGCAGTTGGGCGAGTGTGGTTTCCACACGCTGCTCCCAGTTCCACGCGTCAAGAGCCTCGATGCGGGTCTGCAACGCGTCGAGGTCGACACCGTCGGCGTGCTCTTCGTAGGCTTGGCGCACGGCGCGCGCCTCGGCCACACCTTCGCTCACCGCCTCGAACACGCTGTGGCCGGGCTCGAACACCGGCTCCTGCGGCACGTAGCAGATGCGCACGCCCTGGGTCATCTGCAGGAGGCCGTCGTCAAGCTTTTCGAGCCCGGCGATGATCTTCAGCATCGACGACTTGCCGGCGCCGTTGCGCCCGATCAGCCCGAGGCGTTCACCGGCTTCGAGCGAGAAAGCTGCGTTGTCGAGCAGCGCCACATGGCCGAAGGCCAGGTGGGCATTGGAGAGGGAAAGTACAGCCATGAGGGTCGCCGGGCAAAACCCGCATTGTCGCGCCCCGGGCGCTTGCGCGTCAGGCTTTGCTGAGCGAAAGCTCCAGCGCGTCGACGAACATGCGCGCCACGTCAAAGCCGGTCTGCTGGGTGATCTCTTGAAAACCGGTCGGGCTGGTGACGTTGATCTCGGTCACGCAGTCGCCAATGATGTCCAGCCCCACCAGCAGCAGGCCGCGCGCCGCCAGCACCGGGCCGATGTTTTCGGCGATCTCACGGTCGCGCGCCGAAAGCGGCTGCGCCACGCCCTTGCCACCGACTGCCATGTTGCCGCGGATCTCGCTGCCCTGCGGGATGCGTGCGAGCGCGTGCGGCACCGGCTGGCCGCCGATGATCAGCACGCGTTTGTCGCCTTGGACGATCTCCGGCAGGTAGCGCTGCACCATCACCGTCTCGGCGCCGTGTTGGTTGAGCGTCTCGACGATGCTGCCGAGGTTGAGCCCGTCGGGGCCGACACGGAAGATGCCCATGCCGCCCATGCCGTCGAGCGGCTTCAGGATGATGTCGTGGTGCTCGGCGTGGAAGGCGCGGATCTGCGCCGCGCTGCGTGTCACCAGCGTCGGGCCGATGAACTGCGGGAACTCCATGATCGCGAGCTTCTCGGGGTGATCGCGCAGCGAAGACGGTTTGTTGAAGACACGCGCCCCATCGCGCTCGGCCTGCTCCAGCAGATGGGTGGCGTAGAAGTATTCGCTGTCGAAGGGCGGGTCGCTGCGCATCAACACGGCGTCGACCTCGCACAGGTTCAGCACACGGTGCGCCTCGGGCGCGAACCAGTCGTGCGCGTCGCCGGTCAGCATGACGCGGCGCGACAGCGCACACACCTGGCCACCACGTTGCCACGACAGATCCTTGGCCTCGCAGGCCAGCAACTCATGGCCGCGCGAAGCGGCCTCGCGCATCATCGCGAAGGTCGAGTCCTTGTGGGTCTTGAAGCCTTCCAGCGGATCTGCAACGAACAATAACTTCATACACGAGGCCTCAAACAAAAATGGCGCAAGCAACGCGACGCGCCCCATCAAGCAACGCCCGCGGAGCCGGCTTTGCCGGGCCGCCAGGCGGCGCCCCTCGGGGGCAGGAGCGCAGCGACTGGGGGGCCTAAATCTCCACCTTGGAGCCTAACTCGACCACGCGATTCGTGGGTAGGCTCAGGAAATCGGCCGCGCCGCTGGCGTTGTGATGCATGCTGGCGAAGAGTTTCTCGCGCCACATCGACATGCCCTTGGCCAGGGTCGGGATCACGATGTCGCGCGACAGGAAGTACGAGGTCTCCATGTCCTCGAGCTGCACACCGCGGCCGCGCAGCAGGGCCAGCGCCTCGGGCACGTCGGGGTCGTTCTTGAAGCCGAAGTTCAAGGTGACCTGCCAGCAGTCGTGACCCAGCGGCTCGATCTCACAACGTTTGTTGAAGCCGATCCACGGGATTTCGTGGTGTTTGACGGTCACGAACAGGTTGGTCTCGTGCAGCACCTTGTTGTGCTTGAGGTTGTGCAGCAGCGCGTTGGGCGTCACACCTTGTTCGGGCGCAAGAAATACCGCCGTGCCCGCCACCCGCGTGGGCGGGCTCACGAACACGGCTTCGAGGAAACTCTTCAGGTCGATGGAGTCGTCGCGCATGCGTTCACGCATCAGGTGGCGGCCTTGCTTCCAGGTCATCATCAGCACGAACATCACCGCGCCGATGGCGACGGGGAACCAGCCACCGTCGAACACCTTCACGATGTTGGCCGAGAAGAACATCAGGTCGACCAGGAAGAAGAAGCCGGTGGCGGCCACGCACACCCACCACGGGTACTTCCAGCCGTAACGGATGACGAAGAAGGTCATCAGCGTGGTGATCAACATGTCGATGGTGACCGCGATGCCGTAGGCGGCCGCCAGCTTGCTGCTGCTGCCGAACAGCACCACCGCGAGAACGATGCAGCCGTACAGGCTCCAGTTGATGAAGGGAACGTAGATCTGCCCGGTTTCCTTGACCGATGTGTGGGCGATGCGCATGCGCGGCAGGTAGCCCAACTGGATGGCCTGCTTGGTGACCGAGAACGCCGCCGTGATCAAGGCCTGCGAGGCAATCACCGTGGCGGCGGTAGCCAGTGCGATCAACGGGTACAGCGCCCACGACGGCGCCATCTCGTAGAACGGGTTCTTCACGTTCTCGGGGTGGGTGAGCAGCATCGCCCCCTGGCCGAAGTAGTTGATGACGAGTGCCGGCATCACCAGCGTGAACCACGCCAGGCGGATCGGCCGCTTGCCGAAGTGGCCCATGTCGGCATACAGGGCTTCGGCCCCGGTGACGCACAGCACCACCGAACCGAGCGCGATAAAAGCGATACCGGGGTGAGCGCCCAAGAAGAGCAGGGCGTAGTGCGGGCTCAGGGCCCACAGCACGTCGGGGTTGCGCACGATGTGGATGGCTCCCAGCACCGTCAGCACCACAAACCACAACACCGTGACCGGGCCGAAGAGCTTGCCCACGCTCGCAGTGCCATGGCGTTGTACCAGGAACAGCGCGGTCAGCACCACCAGCGTGATCGGCACCACGTAGCGGTGCAAGCCGGGTGCGGCCACCTCCAGACCTTCGACGGCCGAAAGCACCGAGATCGCGGGTGTGATGACACCGTCGCCAAAGAAGATCGCGGTGCCGAAGATGCCCAGGAACAGCAAGCGCCTGCGCAGTACCGGCTTGTCTTTGACGGCTTGCGAAGCGAGCGCCAGCATGGCAATCAGGCCACCTTCTCCGTTGTTGTCAGCGCGCAGTATCAGAACCACGTATTTGAGCGAGACGACGACGGTGAGCGTCCAGAACACCAGCGACAACACGCCGTAGATGTTCTCCGGGGTCAGCGGCACATGGCCGTGCGCAAAAACTTCCTTGAGCGCGTAAAGGGGGCTGGTGCCGATGTCGCCGTAAACGACACCGATGGCTGCCAGGGTGAGCAGGGCGAGGCTGGAAGTGGGGCGCTGAGGGTTCACACAGTCGACCAAACCTGCGCAAGCGGGCTGGCTCAATCACGAAGAGCGGCTATTGTGCGCCGGCCCAGCCGCCGCTCTGTAGCGATGTTGCAGCGCGGCAACTCAGGCCGGCCTCCGGCATCACTCGTAGACCTCGGCATCGGGATCGGTGGCTTCGAGTTCATAGCTGGCCGCGAGCATCGCCAGCCGCGCGATCACGCCATACATGTAGAAGCGGTTCGGTGCACTGGCGCCCGGCTTCACCCCCGGCTTGGGCAACTGGTTGGACTCGGCAAAGGCCAGCGGCACGAAGCTCGCGCCCGGCGCGTTGAGGTTCTCGTCGATGCCGCGCTCGGCGTTGACGCGGTAGAAGCCGCCCACCACGTAGCGGTCGATCATGTAGACCACCGGCTCGGCCACCGCGTCGTTCACCCGTTCGTAGGTCGGCACGCCTTCTTGCAAGATCACCTCGGTGACCTCCTGGCCGTCCTTGATCGTGCTCATCTTGTTGCGCGACTTGCGGTTCAGTTCGGCCAGTTCCTTGGGGTCGCGCACCGTCATGATGCCCATGCCGTAGGTGCCGGCATCGGCCTTGACGATGATGAAGGGCTTCTCCTGGATGCCGTATTCCTTGTACTTGCGGCGCACCTTGCCCAGCAGGGCTTCGGCGTTGCTCATCAGGCACTCGGCACCGGTACCGTCGCTGAAGTTGACTTCTCCGCAGCGCGCAAACATCGGGTTGATGAGCCAGGGGTCCATGCCCAGCAGCTTGGCAAACTTCTTGGCCACCTCTTCGTACGCCTGGAAGTGGTTGGTCTTGCGCCGTACCGCCCAGCCGGCATGCAGCGGCGGCAGCAGGTATTGCTCGTGCAGGTTTTCAAGCACCTTGGGCAGGCCGGCCGACAAGTCGTTGTTCAGCAAGATGGTGCAGGGGTCGAAGTCTTTCAGCCCCAGGCGGCCACGGGTGCGCACCAGCGGCTCGACGGTGAGCGACTGGCCGTCGGGCAATTCGATCAGGGTCGGCGCCTTGATGGTCTCGTCGAGCGTG
>NZ_JANOCG010000031.1:0-1826 GCF_031412075.1 Rhizobacter sp. | reverse complement strand
TCGGTCGTGCCGGGGTCGCCTTGTTCGGCGTGTTCACGCTCCGGCGCGCGCGGCACCGCGGCCGAGGGGCCGCTGCGCAGGCTGCCCTTGGCGGCCTGCACACCATCGGTGATGTCTTTGACGGTGATCGACAGCGCCTTGCCGTAACGCTGGGCCACGTTGTTGAGCGCCGGGCCCACGCGCGTGGCGGGTGTCAGCGACAAGGCGTCGACCGATTCGTTGGCTGCGCTCGCGGCCAGGCGCAGCATGTCGCTGTCGCTGTCGGCCACCCGCACCGGGCGGCCGATGGGCAGGCGGCGAACCATGTGCAACACGTCGTCGCTCAAGCCCCAGTGTTTGGCCACCGCGGCGCCCAAGGCTTCGATGTCGACCCCCAGCACGGCGAACGATGCACCCTCTTCCGTCATGCCGGGCAGCTCGGGTTCGCCGGGTTCGGCAGCCGGTGCGCTTTGCATCAGCTGGCGGATCTGCTCGGCTTCTTCCGGGAAGTGGTACTGCACCATCAGCCGCCCCAGGTTTTGCAGGATGGCGATGAGGTAGACCACCTCGGGGTCATAGCCCGCGGGCCGCAAGGCTTGCGCGGTGTGGCCGACCAGGCGCACCCGTTCCATCAGGCGTTGCAAGGCAGCGGCATGGGTTTCGGACAACGGCCCCGGCCAGGCGCGCAGCGAGGCAGCCGCCTGGCGCACGCCCTTCAGGCCGACCAGCGCAATCGCGCGGCGAATCGTCAGCACCGGTCCGTTGCCGGCGATCTGCGTGCCTTGCACTTGCGCCGAGTTGACGGTGCGCAGCAGCTCGAAGCTGAGCCCCATGTCTTGCAAGATCTGCTCGGCCATCTCGTCAGTGCGCTGGCTCTCCGCCACGGCCAGGCGCGCCACACGGGCGCCGACGCCGGGCGCGGCAGGCAGGTGGCCGACGCTGCGCAAGCGGTCGATCAGCAGCGCGAGCGCGCCGCCATCGGCCTGGGCGGCGGCTTCACGCCAGCCGTTCAGCGCGGCCAGCAGGGTGCGCGCGTTGTGATAACGCTGGCGCTCTTGTGCGGTGGTGGCCCGGTTGGCGATGGCGCGCAGCGCTTCGGGCACCGGCTGGGGTGTGGTCCAGGGCAGGCGCAGCATCTCGCGGCCCTGCGGCGGCAGGCGTTGGATGACGCGGCCGGTGTCGGGTTCTTCGAGCGCAGGGGCCGCGGTCAGCAGGTGGTGCAGCAAGACACCGGCGCAGAGCACGTCGCGCACCGCCGACTCTCGGGCCTGGCGCAGGCGGTTCGGGTCGAGCGGCATCGCGCGGTCGTTGGCATGGTCGGAGCTGGCAACAGCGCTGAGGCTGGCGCCCAAGGCCATCACGCGCACCGTGCCTTGGTCGCTCACCAACAGCTGGTGCAACTGCATGTCGCCATGGGCCAGGCCGGCTTCGTGCGCGAAGGCCAGGCCTTCCAGCGCCTGGGTCAACCAGCCGACGGCTTCGTCGGGCGGCAGTTGGCGTTGTGTGGCCAGGCGCTCGCCGAGGGTCTGGCCCAGGGCCCGGTCGACTGCGATGTAGGGCCAGTGGTCTTGCACACCCACCTCGACCACATGGGCCAGGTTGGGGTGGTTCAGGCGGGCAGCGTGTTTGGCGTCGGCCAGCCACAGCTCGAGCGCGGCAGCGGTGGGGGGTTGCACGCGCGGCAGGGTGAGCAGCAGCTCCTGGCTGGAGCGCGGGTCGAACGCCAGCCAGAGCATGGTGCGGTCGCTCTTGCCCAGCAGCTGGCGCAGCTCGAAGCGCCCGAACGCCCGGGTGGGGGTCGGCTGGTTGACCCAGGCGCTGGAAGGCCTGGCCTTCGCTCACGAAGC
>NZ_JANOCG010000030.1:0-10066 GCF_031412075.1 Rhizobacter sp. | reverse complement strand
GAACACATCGATGGTGTCACCGCGCACACGGAAGGTGCCGCGCGAAAAATCCATCTCGTTGCGCTGGTACTGCATGCGGATCAGCTGCGCGATCACATCGCGCTGGCCCATCTTGTCGCCCACCCGCAGCGTCATCACCATGCGGTGGTAGTCGCTCGGGTTGCCGATGCCGTAGATGGCCGAGACGGTGGCCACGATCACCACATCGCGCCGCTCCAGCAGGCTCTTGGTGGCCGAGAGCCGCATCTGCTCGATGTGTTCGTTGATCGAGCTGTCTTTCTCGATGAACAGGTCGCGCTGCGGCACGTAGGCCTCGGGCTGGTAGTAGTCGTAATAGCTGACGAAGTACTCCACCGCGTTCTTCGGGAAGAACTCGCGAAACTCGCTGTAGAGCTGCGCGGCCAGCGTCTTGTTGGGCGCAAACACGATGGCCGGGCGGCCCAGGCGCGCGATCACGTTGGCCATGGTGAAGGTCTTGCCCGAGCCGGTCACGCCCAACAGCGTCTGGTAGGTCAGGCCATCGTTCACGCCCTCGACGAGCTGGTTGATGGCGGTGGGCTGGTCGCCCGCCGGTGGGTAGGGCTGGAACAGCTGGAACGGTGAATCGGGAAAGCTCACGAACACACCCTCAGCGGGTACGTCGGCGATTGAAACAGCGGGGGCGTCGGACAGGTCGGCCATGGCAGATAAAATCCTCGGGTTTCCCCGCAAATGGGGCGCACTGGGCAAACATCCAGGGTAGCCCAAATCCGCTTGCCTCTCTACTGACAAGGACTGTCCATGACCTCGCTGTTCGCCGCCGTTGAAATGGCCCCCCGCGATCCCATCCTGGGCCTCAACGAACAGTTCAACGCCGACCCCAACCCCGCCAAGGTCAACCTCGGCGTCGGCGTCTACTACGACGACAACGGCAAGCTGCCTTTGCTCAAGTGCGTGCAGCAGGCTGAAAAGCAGATGATGGAGACGCTCACCCCGCGCGGCTACCTGCCGATCGACGGCATCGCGGCCTATGACAAGGCCGTGCAAGGCCTGGTCTTCGGTGCCGACAGCCCAGCCGTCAAGGAAGGCCGCATCGCCACCGTGCAAGGCATCGGCGGCACCGGCGGCCTGAAGATCGGCGCTGATTTCCTGAAGCGCGTTAGCCCGAACGCCACCGTGCTGATCAGCGACCCGAGCTGGGAAAACCACCGCGCGCTCTTCACCAACGCAGGCTTCACCGTCGACAGCTACCCCTACTACGACGCCGCGAAACGCGGAGTCAACTTCGATGGCATGCTGGCCGCGTTGAACAGCGCCGCCGCCGGCACCATCGTCGTGCTGCATGCTTGCTGCCACAACCCGACCGGCTACGACATCACCCCGGCGCAGTGGGATCAGGTGGTGCAGGCCGTCAAAGCCAAGAACCTGGTGCCCTTCCTCGACATGGCCTATCAAGGCTTTGGCGAAGGCATTGCTGAAGACGGCGCCGTGATCGCGCAGTTCATGGGCGCCGGGCTCGACTTCTTCGTCTCGACCTCGTTCTCCAAGAGCTTCTCTCTCTACGGTGAGCGTGTGGGCGCACTGAGCGTGGCCTGTGCCAGCAAGGACGAAGCGGCCCGCGTGCTGAGCCAGTTGAAGATCGTCATCCGCACCAACTACTCCAACCCGCCGACGCACGGCGCCCAGGTGGTGGCCACCGTGCTCAACACCCCAGCCCTGCGCGCACTGTGGGAAGAAGAGCTCGCCGGCATGCGCGTTCGCATCAAGCAGATGCGCACCGCCCTGCTCGACAAGCTCCAGGCGGCCGGTGTGAAGCAAGACATGAGCTTCATCACCCAGCAAAAGGGCATGTTCAGCTACTCTGGCCTCAGCAAAGAGCAAATGCAGCGCCTGCGCGGCGAGTTCGGCATTTATGGCGTCGATTCAGGCCGAATCTGCGTGGCTGCACTCAACAGCAAAAACATCGACGCCGTGGTCAGCGCCATCGTCGAAGTAAGCTGAACACGCACCATGGTGTCGCAAGGGCGACACCATGGATGCTGGGAATGCACGCATTGGGTGCGAATCACGGTGCTTTTCGGGGTTTTCACTCGTGCGCCTGCCTGCACGATTCAGGTCAGCTGCCTAGAATGCTGCGACGCACAAAGGTGCGGCGCGACCAGACCACCCGGTCTCATGAGGAAATTCCATGCTGTATCAGCTCTATGAAACCCAACGCGCGCTGATGAGCCCGTTCTCCGAGTTCGCAAGCGCCTCGTCCAAGCTGTACAACCACCCGCTGTCGCCGTTCACGCACACGCCGATGGCACACCGCGTGTCGGCCGGGCTTGACCTGATGCACCGGCTGGCCAAGGAATACGAAAAACCACAGTTCGCGATCAACTCGGTCAAGGTGGATGGCATCGACGTGGCGGTGCAGGAGCAGGTGGCGGTCGAAAAGTCGTTCTGCCGGCTGCTTCGGTTCAAGCGCTTCACCGACGACCTCGTGGTCTTGTCCAAACTCAAGGAACAACCGACGGTGCTGGTGGTGGCCCCCCTCTCGGGACACCACTCCACGCTCCTGCGCGAGACCGTGCGTAACCTGCTGATCGACCACAAGGTTTTCATCACCGACTGGACCGACGCCCGCATGGTGCCCTTGGAGGCCGGCCCCTTCCACCTCGACGACTACATCGCCTACGTGCAGGAGTTCATCCGCCACATCGGCCCCGAAGTCCACGTGATCTCGGTCTGCCAGCCCACCGTGCCGGTTCTCGCAGCCGTGTCGCTGATGGCCAGCGCCGGTGAGTTCACGCCCCGCACGATGACGATGATGGGTGGCCCCATCGACGCCCGCAAGTCGCCCACCGCGGTGAACAACCTGGCGATGAACAAGAGCTTCGAATGGTTCGAGAACAACGTGATCTACCGCGTGCCGACCAACTACCCTGGCAACGGGCGGCGTGTGTACCCGGGGTTCCTGCAGCACACCGGCTTCATCGCGATGAACCCCGACCGCCACATGAACTCGCACTACGACTACTTCATGGACCTGATGCGCGGTGAAGACGAAAGTGCCGACTTCCACCGCTCCTTCTACGACGAATACAACGCCGTGCTCGACATGCCGGCCGAGTACTACCTCGACACCATCAAGACGATCTTCCAGGACTTCGCCCTCGTCAACGGCACCTGGGTGGTCGACGGCAACCTGGTGCGCCCGCAAGACATCAAGACCTCGGCCTTGCTGACCATCGAAGGCGAGCTCGACGACATCTCCGGCGCCGGCCAGACCCGTGCCGCGCACGACCTGTGCACCGGCATCCCCAAAGCACGTCAGTTCCATTACGACGTGGAAGGCGCGGGCCACTACGGCATCTTCTCGGGCCGCCGCTGGCGCGAGCTGGTGTACCCGGAAGTGCGGGACTTCATCGCAAGCCATGAGTCCGCTCCACGTGCGGCCAAAGCCAACAAACCTGCTGCCAAGCCAGCAGCCAAGAAGGCCGCGCCAGTCCGCAAGCGCGCGCGCTAAGCTGCCGGGGTGAGCCGCCCTGACCTGACCGACGCCCTAGACCGTGCACTGCCTCAAACGCAGTGCACGCGATGCGGCTATCCCGACTGCCACGCCTACGCGCACGCCATCAGCGAAGGCGAGGCCGAGATCAACCAGTGCCCTCCCGGTGGTGCCGAGGGCATTGCCCGCCTGGCTCGGATCACGGGCCGGCCTGTCATCCCGCTCAACCCCGACAACGGCCACGAAGGCCCGCGCCAGCTCGCGGTGATCGACGAAGCCTGGTGCATCGGCTGCACGCTGTGCCTCGCGGCCTGCCCGGTCGACGCGATCGTCGGCGGCCCCAAACGCATGCACACTGTGATCGACCCGCAGTGCACCGGCTGCGAGCTGTGCATCCCGGTGTGCCCGGTCGACTGCATCTCGCTCGTCAACGTGACGGGTGAGCGCAGCGGCTGGCAAGCGTGGAGCCAGCCCCAAGCCGCCGAGTCGCGCGAGCGCTACGCGTTTCACACCTTTCGCGAAACGCGCGACGAGCGCGAGCGCAACGAGCGCCTGGCCTCGCGAGCGCGGGCACTCAAACCTCTTTGAGGCCCTCCGCAACGCTGTCGGCTTCGTCCTACAGCGCTTTGCGCCCTCTTCCGACACCGGCCTTTGCACGAGGCTGACGCGCGCCTCGCGAAGCCGGCCATAGGCTGCACGCACGGGGGGGATTGACGACCCGCTGTCTTCATTCATCACAGGAGCGGAAATGAACCGAGATCGCATCGCAGGCCAGTGGAAGCAGGTCAAGGGCCATGTCAGAAAGGGCTGGGGCCGCTTGGCTGGGGACCACGATCAGGTGGAGCGCGGCGAACGCGAGCACGCCACGGGCAAGATGCAGCGCACCTACGGGATTCGCCAAGACGAAGCGCGTCAACAGATTCGCGAACTGCAATCGCGCTACTGAACAATCGCCTCGCGCGTGATGTGAGCGCGCTGGCTGCGAGCTGTGATCCTGGTGTGCCCGGTCGATGGCATCTCGCGCTTCAGCTCGCCACGCGCACGATGATCGCGTGCGCCCAGCACGTCGCATCTGCGCGAGTGCGCCGAGCACCATCCTGCTGACAGGTGCACACAAGTTCACTCGCTGAACTTGTTTTTTTTTGCAAGCAGCAAGGAACCCAAGCGCCTTGTTTTGCTCCGCGAATTCAGTTGTGACCAGGTACTACCGGCACCCCTCGAATGCAGGGGAAAAAGTGGTCTGTCTGGCCCATTTGTTGCACCGCATCAAATACCATCGCAACCCTTTTGGGAGCCGTCATGAAAGTTGCGTCATACGTTTCTGGAGCCAGGTGGTTCAGCGAGCGCCTCGGTTCGCCTGCCGTCCTGCTGGATGGGTTCAACCTGAGCTTGAACCAGTTCGTCGCTGTGCTGCTGCTGCTGTTGCTCAGCCCGCTGATGTTGTTGGTGGCCTGGCTCACGTGGCGGCGGGATGGCGCACCCATCTTCTTTGGCCACTACCGTGTCGGGCGCGGCGGCAAGCTCTTTCGTTGCCTCAAGTTCCGCACCATGTACCGCGAGTCCGAGCAGATGCTCGCCGACCTTCTGCGCGACAGCGCCGAAGCCCGTGCGGAGTGGCAACGCGACCAAAAGCTGAGCAACGACCCGCGCATCACGCCGGTCGGTCACTTTCTTCGACGCACCAGTCTGGACGAGCTGCCCCAGCTCTTCAACGTGCTGCGCGGCGAGATGGTGCTGGTCGGCCCTCGACCGATCACCGTGTCCGAGCTGACACGCTATGGCCGCGTGCGCTGGCACTACCTGAGCGTGCGCCCCGGCATCACGGGTCTCTGGCAGGTCAGTGGACGCAACGACACCACCTACGACGAGCGTGTGGCGCTCGATCGCAGCTACGTCGAGAAGCGTTCGGTCTGGCTCGACCTGCAGATCCTGTTCAAGACCGTCGGTGTGGTGCTGTCACGCGACGGCGCACGCTGACCATCGATGTCTCAGGGATGAAAAACAAAGAATCGCCCCCTCTCGCACCAAAGAAGTCTGGTTCGAGACGAATCGCGACCAGATACCTCGAATCGGGTGCCGTGGTAGGCAAAGTGGTGCACCTGGTCGGCTCCGTGAACGGTGATGTGTTCAGCTTTCTGGAGCCCGCCACATCAGCACTCGCCGATGCAGCCGTCGAACAGACGATCGTGTTCGTGAACAGCCGGCAAACGCAGCGGCTTCTGCCGCGCATCCACGCGTCGGTGCGTGTGGTCGTCACACCCCCGACCCACAACCCCCTGCGGCGCTGGCTGTGGGCACTCAAAGCCTTCCGCAGGGAGCTTCAGGCCGGCCCCACACAGGGAGTTCATCTTTATGGCCTGCTGCCGCGCCTGATCGGGACCCGGATGGCACAACGCGCCGGCATTGCGATCGCCCTGCAACATGCGCCCTACCGGCGAGTTGCCCCCGCGTCGCAGGTCAACCCACCCGAAGCGAACTCGCAGCCTCCCATGGAACGGGTGCAGCCCCCTATCAGCCCGGAGTTTTTCAGCGTGCACCGACACGAGGCGCGCCACCCTTTGATCGTGACCGGCAGTCACAGCGGCGGCGGCCCTCGCAGCGCCGATCTGTTCGCACAGCTCGCCGTGCTGCTGGGCGGAGAAGACTTGGGCCTGGCCTTCAATTGGATCGGCTCCGTCGACCAAACCAGCCGCTTGCGACTGAAGGCTGCCCAGGTGGGCGTGTCTGCGGCGGATACCGCGGCCGATTGGGCCTCACGCCTTGCCGCCGGGTGGGTTTACCTGGCAGCCGATGGAGATCAGGGGTTTCCCTCCTTGCTGGTCGAAGCGATGGCCGTCGGGTTGCCTTGCGTGGCCGTGGACACACCCGACCATCGCAGCATCATCCGGCACGGCGAGAATGGCTACCTTTGCCGCACCGCTGAAGAGATCGTCAAATGCATCGCGCCGCTCATCGACTCCGTCGAGCTGCGTCGAACGATCGGTCAGGCGGCACGCCAGGACATCGCCGAACGCTTTGACGAGACACGCTTCCGTGAGGCGCTGTTCGCTGCCTACCGCATCCCGATCAAAGCCCCTCACGCCGCATGAGTGGCAACAAACACAAGGTCTGACGCCCATGTCTTTTTCCCGTCTCATGGTGGTTTTGCGCGCACGCTGGCGCGCTGCCCTGCTGGTGATCGCCAGCGCCGTCGCCCTGGCCGTGTTGCTCAGCGTGTTGCTGCCTCGCCAATACCGCGCCAGCGCAGCCGTACTGGTCGACATGCGCTCGCCCGACCCGCTCATGGGCACGGTGCTCGGCACCACGCTCATCACCGGCTACATGGCCACGCAGATGGATGTGGTGCAGAGCGAGCGTGTGGTTCGTCGCGCGATCACGTCGTTGGGCCTCGCGCAAGACCCCACCTGGAAGCAGCGCTGGCTGAAAGACACCCAAGGCGAAGGCGAGTTCCAGAACTGGCTCACCGAAGAGCTGCAACGCAAGCTCGACCTGCAGCCCACCCGCGAGTCGGGCGTGATGTCGATCACCTTCACCGCCACCGAGCCGGGCACGGCGGCTGCCGTCGCCAACGCCATCGTCAAGGCCTACATCGACACCACCCTGGAGTTGCGTGTCGAGCCGGCCAAACGCTACAACGACTTTTTCGACGAGCGTGCGGTGCAGCTGCGCACGGCCCTCGAAGAAGCCCAGGCCAAGCTCTCGCGGTTTTTGCAGAGCAACGGCATCGCCGCCTCCGACGAGCGCATTGACGTGGAGAGCCTGCGGCTTTCCGAGCTGTCGTCGCAGTTGGTGGCCTTGCAGTCGATGAAGGCCGAATCGGGCAGCCGCGAGCAGATGGCCAGCGTCAGCTCCGACAAGATGTCGGAGGTCTTCAACCACCCCGCGGTAGCGGCCCTCAATGCCGAACTCTCGCGCCAGCAGGTCAAGCTCGGCGAGCTGCGTCAGCGCCTGGGCGCCCAGCACCCCGAGGTGAAAGAAACCGAGAGCAGCATGGCCGAGTTGCGCACGCTGATCGAGGCTGAAAAGCGGCGCGTCTCCTCCGGCCTCGTGGCCAGCAACCAGATGACCAGCTCGCGCGAGGCGCAAATCCGCGCCCTGCTGGTGGAGCAGCGCGCGAAGGTGCTGCGCATGAAGGGCCAGCGCGACGAAGCCAATGCCTTGCAGCACGACGTCGACAACGCGCGCAGCGCCTACGACGCGGTGTTCCAGCGGGCCCGCCAGACCAGCCTGGAGAGCCAGATCACCCAGACCAACGTCTCCATCCTGCGGCAGGCCTCTGCGCCGAACCGCCCCGCGTCACCCAAGCTGTGGCTCAACGTCTCGGTGGCGCTGGTGCTGGGCCTGCTGCTGGCCATCGCCACGGTGATGCTGCGCGAGATCAGAGACCGCCGCATGCGCACCGTCGAAGACGTGGTCGAAGGGCTGCGCCAGCCCTTGCTGGTGATCATGCCCAAGGCCTCCACCCCTCGCTTGCTGACCCACCCGAAGGCCAGCCCGTTGAAAACCCGCATCCTGGGCAGCTTCGCCCGCCCGGCCCGATAACGCCTGGCAGCCCACCCCACACACGACAGCGAATCCTTATGTCCCACCCCAACGGCCAGACCCCGACCCGCGCCCTCGAGAGCGAACCGGCAGGCGCCGCCAGCCTGCACGACCGCTCCATGGGCGACCTGCTGCGCAAGGCCTGCGGGTTGTCGCAAGACGAGGTGAGCCAGATCGCTGCTTACCAGCAAGAGAGCGGCATGCGCTTCGGCCAGGCGGCGGTGGCACTCAAGCTGGCCAGCGACGACGACGTGTTGTGGGCGCTGTCGCAGCAGTTTCACTACCCGTACGCACCTCAGGGGCGAAGCGATCGTTACCCGGAGCTGGTCGCGGCGGCCGACCCGTTCAGCCCCGAGGCCGAGGTTTTCCGCGACCTGTGCAGCCAGGTTTCGATGAACCACGGCAGCGGGCTCGCAGGCCGCAGCCCGCTGGCGCTGAGCGTGGTCAGCCCCGATGTCGGCGACGGCAAGACCTTCCTCGCCGCCAACCTGGCGGTGGCGTTTTCGCAGGTGGGCGGGCGCACCCTGCTCGTTGACGCCGACATGCGCACGCCGCGCCAGCACTCGGTGTTCGGCGTCAGCAGTGCCGTTGGCCTGAGCACGGTGCTGGCGGGTCGCGCCGAGGCAAACGTCATTCAAACCGTGCCCGACCTGCCCAGCCTGTTTGTGATGCCGGTCGGCAGCGTGCCGCCCAACCCGATGGAGCTGCTGCAGCGCCCCGCGTTTGCCTTGCTGATGCAAGAGCTGCTGAGCAAGTTCGACCACGTCGTGGTCGACACGCCGGCCTTCACGCGCGGCGCCGACGCCCGCGTGATTGCTGCCCGTTGTGGCGCCTCCATCGCGGTGGGCCGCCAGGGCACCACCCGCATGGACGCCATGGACAAGGTCATCGGTGCCATGAACTCCGGGCGAAGCCGCCTGGCCGGTGTGGTGATGAACGCGCATTGACCTTCGTGCGACGCGTCACACCTTCTGCATGACTCCCGCACGAGCGAGCGCCAAACCAATCGAAAGCCCCTGGTGGATCACGCCCCACGGGCTGACGCTCGGCTTCTTGATCCCGGTGCTGATCCTCGTGGCCGCTGCAGGCCGCATGAACTTTCCGGGCTTGACCGTGAGAGGCCACATCTTCCTCAACGACGCCTACGTCTTGATGGCCACGCTGATCCTGGCGTGCATCGCCGTCGCGGGCTGGGTCGGCACCAAGATCACGCCCGGCCTGCAGGCGCCCGACAAAAACAACTACCTGCGCGCCGGTATGGTGGTCGGGCTCGTCGCGGTCGTGGCTTACCTCTACTGGTTCAAGTCGTTCTTCCTCAACCCCGTCCTGCTGTTTCAGACCCTGGTGGGCACCTTCAAGCCCGATCGAGGCGAGATCGGCTCCACCACCGGCATCACCTCGCTGGTCAACATGGCGCCGGTGTTTTTTTCCATCTACGCGTTCTGCTGGGTCCATGCCGACAAACCCCTGGCCCGGAAGTACCACGCACTGGCGGCCGTGCTGATGGCACTGACCCTGTTTCGCGTCTATGCGTGGTCGGAGCGGCTGGCCCTCATCGAAGCGGCCATACCGTTCGCGGTGGCTGCCGGGTTCAAGCTGTCAAAGGGCGCGCCCACCGCAGCCCGGAGGTTCGCGATCGCGGTGGGGCCGTTCGCGCTGGTGCCGCTGCTGATCCTCTACTTCGGCGTCTCCGAGTACTTCAGGTCGTGGCAGTCAGACACCTACGCCGGCAAGACGGGCTTCTGGGAATTTGCCATCGGCCGTTTCGCGAGCTACTACTACACCTCCTTGAACAACGGCGCCGGCGTGCTCGCCACCTTCGAGTGGCCCTCGCTGCGTTTCGAAAACACCCTGATGTGGGTGCACAAGTTCCCCTTGGGGGTGGGCGAAGCATTTGGCGTGTTGGTGGGCCAGCCCAGAACCGAGTTCAGCCACTTCAGCCACTTTCTGGCCCGCTACGTCGACCAGGAGTTCAACAACCCGTCGGGCGTGTTCTCCGTCGTCTACGACGTCGGGCTGCCGATGGGCATCGTCTACTTCTGCGCCATCGCG
>NZ_JANOCG010000029.1:0-9501 GCF_031412075.1 Rhizobacter sp. | reverse complement strand
AAGGTCATGCTCACGCACAGAACCTGAATGACAGCGGCGTGAAGGTCACCGTCGGTCTGCGCAAAGGTGGTGCTTCGTGGAGCAAGGTCGAGAAGGCTGGCCTGAAGGTCGCCGAGATCGCCGATGCAGTGAAGTCGGCTGACATCGTCATGCTGCTGCTGCCCGACGAGCAGATCGCCTCGGTCTACACGAACGACGTCGAACCCCACATCAAGCAAGGTGCCTCTTTGGCATTTGCTCACGGGTTCAACGTGCACTACGGCCAAGTGGTTCCGCGTGCCGACCTCGACGTGTGGATGGTCGCGCCCAAGGCCCCTGGCCACACCGTGCGCTCGACCTACGCCCAAGGCGGCGGCGTGCCTCACCTGATCGCCGTGCATGCCGACAAGAGCGGCAAGGCGCGTGACCTGGCACTGAGCTATGCAGCAGCCAATGGCGGCGGCAAGGCCGGCGTGATCGAGACCAACTTCCGCGAAGAAACCGAAACCGACCTGTTCGGCGAGCAGGCCGTGCTGTGCGGCGGTGCGGTCGAGCTGATCAAGGCGGGTTTCGAGACGCTGACCGAAGCCGGTTACGCGCCTGAAATGGCTTACTTCGAATGCCTGCACGAGCTCAAGCTGATCGTCGACCTGATCTATGAAGGCGGTATCGCCAACATGAACTACTCGATCTCGAACAACGCCGAGTACGGCGAGTACGTCACCGGCCCGAAGGTGGTGACCGAGGCGACGAAGAACGCGATGCGCCAGTGCCTGAAGGACATCCAGACCGGCGAATACGCGAAGAGCTTCATCCTGGAGAACAAGGCTGGTGCGCCGACGCTGCTGTCGCGCCGCCGCCTGACGGCCGAGCACCCGATCGAGCAAGTGGGCGAGCAGCTGCGAGCCATGATGCCCTGGATCAAGAAGAACCGCCTGGTCGACCAGTCGAAGAACTGACCCTCGGCCCGACTGGAGCCGATAAGCCGCAGGGGAGACCCTGCGGCTTTTTTGTGGCCCGCTGCGGTATCCTTCCCGACCCAATCCGCTCGAACAGGTTCATGAACGTAATGCACGACGGCGAACAAGCGCTGGCAGATTCCGAAGACGCGCCGCCTCGTCCGCGCCGCAAAGGCATCTACATCCTGCCCAACCTGTTCACGCTGGCCGCGCTGTTCGGGGGCTTCTACGCCATCGTGATGGCGATGAATGGCCGCTTCGAACAATCGGCCATCGGCATCTTTTGCGCGATGGTGCTCGACAGCCTCGACGGCCGCGTGGCGCGCATGACCAACACGCAGAGCACCTTTGGCGAGCAGATGGACAGCCTGTCTGACATGGTGTCGTTCGGTGCGGCCCCGGCGCTCATCATTTATGAGTGGGCGCTCAAGGGGATGGGCAAGCTGGGCTGGATCGCGGCTTTTGTCTACTGCTCTTGTGCGGCCTTGCGGCTGGCGCGCTTCAACGCCAACCTCGCGGTGGTCGACAAACGCTTCTTCCAGGGATTGCCGAGCCCCGCTGCTGCGGCGTTGGTCATGGGCTTCATCTGGCTGATGGACGACCTGGGATTCAAGGGCGGACGCGAAGGCGAGTGGTTGCAATGGACGGCGTTTGCGTTCGCGCTCTACGCCGGTCTCACCATGGTGACCAACGTGCCGTTCTACAGCTTCAAGGACGTGAGCTTCAAGCGCTCGGTGCCTTTCATCGTGATCGTGGCCATCGCCTTGGGCATTGCCTTCATCACGCTGCACCCGCCGTTGGTGTTGTTCGGCTTGTTCGTGGTCTATGGCCTCTCGGGCTATGGCGTGTATGCCTGGAAACGTGTCAAAGGCCGCCCGGTGAGCGTGATCGCCACCTCGATGGATGAGCCCGACGAAGAAGGACTGCACCGCTGAAAAGCTGCGTGCTACATTTGCGGCCATGACGTTCTTGACCACTTTCACGCTAGCCCTACCAGAGGTGCCACGGGCTCGCTGATCGTTCACGTCTATTCGTTTTCGCTCTCAACGGCCCGTATGCAACCAGCATCGGGCCGTTTTGCTTTGTCGAGCGTGTGCTGGTTGTGATTCCACTCACTGGAGATCGCCATGATGTTGAAACAACCGCACGTGAAGTACCGGCCTTTTGCTCCCGTCGCCTTGCGCGATCGCACGTGGCCCGACGCCGTGTTGACGCAAGCGCCGATCTGGCTGAGCACCGACCTGCGCGACGGCAACCAGGCGCTGATCGAGCCAATGGATCCGCAGCGCAAGCTGCGCATGTTCCAGATGCTGGTGCGCATCGGGTTCAAGGAGATCGAGGTCGGCTTCCCGTCGGCATCGCAAACCGAGTTCGACTTGGTCCGCATGTTGATCGAGCAAGACCTGATTCACGATGACGTGACGATCCAGGTGCTGACGCAGGCCCGCGAGCCCCTGATTCGGCGCACCTTCGAGTCGTTGCGAGGTGCCAAACGCGCCATCGTCCACCTCTACAACGCCACGTCGCCGGTCATGCGCGATGTGGTCTTGGGCATGGACAAGGATGGCGTGGTCGCCCTGGCGGTCGAGCATGCGGAGTTGATGAACCAACTGGCCGCGAAGCAGCCCGAAACGGCCTGGCGCTTCGAGTACTCGCCGGAAACTTTCTCCGACACCGAACTCGACTTCGCCAAGCGCGTGGTGGATGCCGTCACCGAGGTGTGGCAAGCCACGCCAGAGCGCAAATGCATCATCAACTTGCCGACCACCATCGAGCGCTCCACGCCGAACGTGTTTGCCGACATGGTCGAGTGGATGCACCGCTATCTGGCCCGGCGGGACGCGATCGTGCTCTCGGTCCATCCGCACAACGACCGTGGCACCGGCACGGCCACGGGTGAGCTCGCCTTGATGGCCGGCGCCGACCGAATCGAGGGATGCCTGTTTGGCAATGGCGAGCGCACCGGCAATGTCGATCTGGTCAACATTGCGCTCAACCTCTACACCCAGGGCGTGGCGCCGGGCCTCAACTTTTCAGACATCGACGAAGTGCGCCGCTGCGTCGAACACTGCAACCAGTTGCCGGTGCACCCGCGCCACCCGTATGTGGGCGACCTGGTCTACACCTCGTTTTCCGGCTCGCACCAGGACGCCATCAAGAAGGCGTTTGCGGCCCGCAAGGAAGGCGACGTGTGGAACATGCCTTACCTGCCCATCGACCCCAAGGATCTCGGTCGCAGCTACGACGCGGTGATCCGCGTCAACAGCCAGTCGGGCAAGGGTGGCATTTCGTATCTGCTCGAGAACGAGTACGGTCTGGAGCTGCCGCGCCGCTTGCAGATCGAGTTCAGCCAAGTGGTGCAACAGGTGATGGACGACAGCGGCAAGGAGCTGACCGCTCCCGAGCTGTGGAACATCTTTCAACGCGAATACAGCGTGGCCGGCGCCTGGGGCGCGCAGGTGATCCACGCCACGATCTCGGAGGCCCCCCACGGCCAGGTGCGCTTGAGCACCGCGGTTGAACTGGGCGGGCGGGGCCTGGGTGTCGAAGGTGTGGGATCGGGGCCGATCGAGGCTTTTGTCGAAGGGGTGAACCGTCAGCTGTCGACCAAGCTGCGGGTGCTCGACTACCACGAGCACGCCATCGGCAGCGGCGCCGATGCCAAGGCCGTGGCCTACCTCGAAGTGCGCATCGGCGATGCGGTCACGCTGTTTGGTGTGGGCATCGACGCGAACATCGTCTCGGCCTCGCTGAAAGCCATCACCTCGGGCCTGCACCGCGCCATGCACCAGGGTCACCTGCGTTTTGCGCAAGCCGTGCTCGCCTAACATACGGAAAAGTCAACAGGAGTCAGCCATGACCGACAAACTCATCATCTTCGACACCACCTTGCGTGATGGCGAACAGTCCCCCGGCGCGTCGATGACCAAAGACGAAAAGCTGCGCATCGCGCGCCAGCTCGAGCGCCTGAAGGTCAACGTGATCGAGGCGGGGTTCGCAGCCTCGTCCAACGGTGACTTCGAAGCGGTGAAAGCCATCGCCCAGGCCATCAAGGACAGCACGGTGTGCTCACTGGCGCGCGCCAACGACCGCGACATCGCGCGTGCGGCCGAGGCGCTGCAAGGTGGCGCCTCCACCCGCATTCACCTGTTCCTGGCCAC
This sequence comes from Rhizobacter sp., assembly GCF_031412075.1. GTDB lineage: Bacteria > Pseudomonadota > Gammaproteobacteria > Burkholderiales > Burkholderiaceae_C > Rhizobacter. The sequence continues at coordinate 5,402 of NZ_JANOCG010000029.1, read as the reverse complement.
CAGCGCCTTGCACATGGAAAAGAAGCTGCGCATGACACCCGACCAGGTGTTCGAGCAGGCACGTTTGTCGACCCGCTTTGCGCGCAATCTGTCGGGTGACGTGGAGTTTTCGCCCGAAGACGGCTACCGCTCCGACCCCGACTTCCTGTGCCGCGTGCTGGAGGCAGTGATTGCCGAAGGTGCCACCACCATCAACATCCCCGACACCGTGGGCTACGCCATTCCCGAGCTGTACGGCAACTTCATCCTCGACCTGCGCACACGCATTCCGAACGCCGACAAGGCGGTGTGGTCGGTGCACTGCCACAACGACCTGGGCATGGCGGTCGCCAACTCGCTTGCCGGCGTGAAGATCGGCGGCGCGCGCCAGATCGAATGCACCATCAACGGCCTGGGCGAGCGCGCCGGCAACTGTGCGCTCGAAGAAGTGGTCATGGCGGTGCGCACCCGCAAGGACTACTTCGACCTCGCGCTCGACATCGACGCCACGCAGATCGTGCCGGCCTCGCGCCTGGTGTCCCAGACCACCGGCTTCGTGGTGCAGCCGAACAAGGCGGTGGTGGGGGCGAATGCCTTCGCCCACGCTTCGGGCATCCACCAAGACGGTGTGCTCAAGGCGCGCGACACCTACGAAATCATGCGCGCCGAAGACGTGGGTTGGGCCGCCAACAAGATCGTGCTGGGCAAGCTCTCGGGCCGCAACGCCTTCAAGCAGCGGCTGAATGAGTTGGGCATCGAGCTGCATTCCGAGGCCGAGGTCAACGCCGCATTTGCCAAGTTCAAGCAGCTGGCCGACCTCAAAAGCGACATCTTCGACGAAGACATCCTGGCTTTGGTGATGGACGAGTCGGTGACCACCGAGAACGAACACTACCGCCTGCTCGCCCTGTCGCAGCGCTCCGAAACCGGCGAGCGCCCGCATGCCAAGGTGGCGTTTTCCGCCGGTGACACCGAGCACCACACCGAGAGCGACGGGAATGGTCCGGTCGACGCGAGCCTGAAGGCCATCGAGTCCAAGCTGAAGAGTGGCGCCGAAATGCTGCTCTATTCGGTCAATGCCATCACGTCAGGCAGCACAGAATCGCAGGGCGAGGTGACGGTGCGGCTGCAACTTGGTGGGCGTGTCGTCAACGGCGTGGGTTCCGACCCCGACATCGTGGTCGCGTCGGCCAAGGCCTATCTCGCAGCGTTGAACAAGCTGCACAGCAAGAACGAGCGCGTCGCTGCCCAGGGGTGATATTTGTCACAGACCTGACAATTCCTAAGTCACACTTGAGGAAAATCGCGCAAGTTTTTGATATTGCAGGTTTTTTTCTTGTCACTTACACTCGGGCGACTGAGCGTCAAGGGGTTGTTGTGATGCGGTTTACCCAAAAGTCAGCGTTGTCCGTTCTGCGTGGTCTGCTCGCGCTGACGATCGCTGTCTGTCTGCCCCTCTCGGCAGGGGCAGCGGCCAAGCCGGCCAAGAAGCGTGTTGCGCTGGTTTCCAACGCCCCCGCCTTCAAGTCAAAGGCGGTGGTGGTTCGCACCTCCAAGATCAAGCGCACCAGCCTGCGCACCCGTGCGCGCGCAGTTCCCGAGAGGCCTTCGTTCGGCCAGGTTTATGGCTTGCACTCGGCGGCCGACCCGCTCGACCTGAAGTCCAGCGTCGCGCTGGTGATGGATCAAGAGACCAATGAGGTGCTCTTCAGCAAGAACTCCAAGGCGGTGCTGCCGATCGCGTCGCTCACCAAGCTGATGACGGCGCTGGTGGTGGCCGAAGCCAAGCTCCCGCTGGACGAAGTGCTGACCGTCAGCCAAGACGATGTCGACACCGAAAAGGGCAGCCGCTCCCGCTTGAGCGTAGGCACGCAGCTCACCCGCGGCGAGATGATGCACCTGGCGCTGATGTCGTCTGAAAACCGCGCTGCGCATGCGCTGGGCCGCCACTACCCCGGCGGTATGGGCGCGTTTGTGGTGGCCATGAACCGCAAGTCGACCGAGCTGGGCATGGCCGACACTCGCTACGTCGAGCCCACCGGCCTGTCCAGCCACAACCAGTCGAGCGCGCGTGACCTGGCGACCCTGGTGAAGGCCGCACACAACTACCCGCTGATTCGCGAACTGTCGATCTCGCCAGAGTACGAAGTGGCGGTGGGTCGCCGCCAGCTGCAGTTTCACAACACCAACCGCCTGGTTCATAACCCCGAATGGAACATCGGCCTGCAAAAGACCGGCTACATCTCCGAGGCCGGGCGCTGCTTGGTCATGCAGGCCAAGCTGGCGGGTCGTCAAGTGATCATGGTCTTCCTCGATTCGGCCGGCAAGTACTCCCGCCTGGGTGATGCCGAGCGCGTGCGCAAGTGGGTCAGCGAGCGTGCGCCGGTGGTCGCAGCCCCGGTGCTGTTGACGCCTCCGACGTTGGTCGCTCCCATTTTTGTGACCCCTGCGGCGGTGCCCATGCCCGAGCCGGCTCCGGCAGCGGCTGAGCCGGTCGTACTTGAGGTGCCCAAGATCACGTCCTGATCGACCCTCGTTCCCAAAGTCAAAGAGCCCGGCATGCCGGGCTCTTCGCATTTCGGGTGTTGCGGTTTATCCGCGGTGACCCAGTGCCGAAGAAATTTGCGATGCGGTGGACTTGAGCCGCTCCAGCCAGCCTTCTTCCAGGCGATCGGCCGGTGCCGAGATCGACAGGCCGGCAACCAATTTGCCTTGGTCGTCGAAGATGCCGGCGGCCATGCAGCGAACACCCAGCTCCAGCTCTTCGTCGTCGCGCGCTGTGCCGTATTGCAAGACCTTCGAGAGCTCACGCTCCAGGGTGTTCGCGTCGGTGATGCTGTTGCGCGTGTGGCCCGCCAAGCCGGTGCGGGCGGCGTAGGCGCGCACGCGTTGCGGGTCGTCATGGGCGAGGAACAGTTTGCCCACCGAAGTGAGGTGCAGCGGCGCGCGGCCGCCGACGGCGCGCACGACCTGCATGCCCGAACGTTCGCTGTAGGTGCGCTCGATGTAGACGATCTCGTCGCCTTGGCGCATCGACAGGTTCACCGGCTGATGGGTCAGCTTGTGCAGCTCGCGCATGGGGCCGAGCGCCGCGTCACGCACGTCCAGCCGCGCTTTCACCAGGTTGCCCAGCTCCAGCAGGCGCATGCCCAAGCGGTAACTGCCGGCCTCGGGACGATCGACGTAACGGCCGACCGTGAGGTCGTTCAAGATGCGGTGTGCGGTGGACGGGTGCAGCCCGGTCTGTTCGCTGATGAACTTGAGGGACACCGGATCCTGGTGGGAAGCCAGCAGATCCAACAGCGAGAACATGCGCTCAAGCACCTGAATCGCGGGCTTTTGATCCTCTTTGCTTTTCATGCGGGCATTTTGACGCAGTTCGCCTAGATTTTGCATCGCGAAAATTCACGCAATGGCGGCCGCAGCTCCCATTCCCGAACGCATGGCGCCTTCCAGCGTCGCCGGGTAGGGGCCTTGGATGTAGTCGCCTGCGGCCAAGAGGCCGGGCAGCACGTGTTGTGGCGGCCGCAGCAGCTGGGGCGTGCACAGAAAAGTGGCGCGCTTTTCGGTGGTGCTGCGCAGCGTTTCGATGGGGTTGCGCAGATGGGCGCTCAACGCTTCGCGTGCCTGCTTCAGTGTGGCTGCGGTGGTGGCGTCCAGACCTTGTGCGACCCAGGCGGCAGCACCGCTCACCACGAAGGCGAACACGCCATCCAGCCCGCTGATCGCACCGAGGTCGAACACGAACTGCGCGGGGCGTTGCGCGTCACTTCGCAACGCCATCATCGGCTGCGGCAGGCGGCTGCCGGGGCTGCGGGCGTAAACCGTGATGATGGGTTCGTAGTGCAGTGCCCCGGCTTGGCGAGACCAGTCGGGCGCAAGGGGCCAGGTCAGCCGCGCAGCTTCGTTGGCGGTGCAGGCCAGTACCACGGTGTCAGCGGATTCGCCGTTGACGCGCCAGCCATCGCCTGAACGCTCCAGCGTGTCCACACGCTGCGACAGGCGAAGCGAGGCGCCCGACGCCGCCAACCAGCGTGCGGCGGGTTGCGGCCACAGCTGGCTCAGGCGCAGCTTCGGCAGTAGCAGATCGGCTGAACCGGGCCCGGAGAACAAGGCGTCCTTGAGCACGCGCAAGAACACCGCGCCGCTGGCGTGTGACGCGGGTGTGTTGAGCGCGGCCACACAGAGCGGGTCGAGCAACTCGTCGCGCACGGCAGCGGGCAGGTGCGAGGTCAGCTGGGCGACGGTCTGCGTGGGGTCGCAGCGAAAGCGATGCAGCGCCCAGCCCGTGGCCGTGAGCAGCAGTGCTTGTTTGTCGCGCCAGCGCCAGCCGGGGTAGCGCAGCACGGCGCTGGCAAACGCGAGGATGGGCGAGCCCGGCGCGAGTTGCAGGCCCGCCCCGTCGGGATAAACGACGCGCAGCGGCGTGCGCAGAAGGGCCCGGTCGATGTCGACGCCCACCAGCCGCATCATGGCCAGCGTTTGTGAATAGGCGCCGATCAAGATGTGCTGGCCGTTGTCGAGCAGCGCGTCGCCGAAGTCGACCTCACGCGCACGTCCGCCGAGTTGCGGCGCCATCTCGTACAAGGTGACCCGATGGCCGCGCCGTGTGGCCTCGACCGCGGCGGCCAAGCCTGCCCAGCCGCCCCCGACAACGGCCACGCGCCGCGCTGCCCCCATCAACCGCCCCGCCAGTTGGTGCGCAGCGCGATCCACAGCTTGCGCAGCGGCGTGAGCGAGATGCGCTGGTGCAGCACCTGGAAGTTGGCGGCCTCGATCTCGCGCAGCAGCGTTCGGTAGATGTTGGCCATCATCAGGCCGGGTTTTTGCGCGCGCCGGTCGGCTTCGGGCAACAGGGCCAGGGCTTCGTCGTAGCAGCGATGCGCCCGCTCGGCCTGAAAGCGCATCAGCGCGGTGAACCGATCGCTATAGCCGCGGTTCAAAATCTCCTGCGCCTTCACCTCGAACTGCTGCAGATCCGACACCGGCAGGTAGATGCGGCCACGGCGCGCATCGTCGCCCACGTCGCGAATGATGTTGGTGAGCTGCATCGCCAGGCCGAGCTTGTGCGCGTATTCGATGGTGACGGCCTCGGAGCGGCCGAAGATCGCCGAGGCCACTTCTCCCACCACGCCTGCGACTAGGTGGCAGTAGCGCGCGAGGCCCGGGAAGTCGAGGTAGCGCGATTGGTCGAGGTCCATCTGGCAACCTTCGATCACAGCCAGCAGGTGTTCGGCTCGGATGCCGAAGGCCGCCACGTGCGGCATCAAGGCCTTCATCACCGGGTGGGTGGCCTGGCCGTTGAAACTGGTGGCCACTTCCTTGCGCCACCAGGCGAGCTTGGTGGCAGCGACGCTCGGGTCTTGCACTTCGTCGACCACGTCGTCGACCTCGCGGCAAAACGCATAAAACGCCGTGATCGC
>NZ_JANOCG010000028.1:0-7351 GCF_031412075.1 Rhizobacter sp. | reverse complement strand
GCTTGAGCGAGCTGGGGTTGTTGAGGATGTCTTCGAGCTTGGCCTGGTCGATGCGAAGCTCCTTCAGGTCTTGCTCGATCTTGATGCCTTCCAGCCGCGCCAGTTGGCGCAGGCGGATGTCAAGAATGTCTTCGGCCTGGATCTGGCTCAGCTTGAAGCGGTCGATCAGCGCCTGCTTCGGCTCGTCAGAGTGCCGAATAATGCGAATGACTTCATCGATGTTGAGCAGCACCAGCTGCCGCCCCTCCAAGATGTGGATGCGCGCCAGCACCTTGTCGAGCCGGTGTTGTGTGCGCCGCTGCACCGTCTCGGCACGGAAGGCCACCCACTCGGTGAGCATCTGGCGCAAGCTCTTCTGGGTGGGCCGGCCATCGGCGCCGATCATCGTGAGGTTGATCGACGCCGAGCTTTCCAGGCTGGTGTGGGCCAGCAGCGTGGTGATGAGCTCCTGCTGTTCGATGCGGCTGGTCTTGGGCTCGAACACCAGGCGCACCGCAGCGTCTTTGCTCGATTCGTCGCGCACGGCGTCGAGCACGGCGAGCACGGTGGTTTTCAGCTGCACCTGCTCGGCACTCAGCGCCTTCTTGCCGGCCTTGACCTTGGGGTTGGTGAGTTCTTCGATCTCTTCCAGCACACGCTGCGAGCTGGCGCCCGGCGGCAGCTCGGTGACCACCAGCTGCCACTGCCCACGCGCCAGTTCTTCGATCTTCCAGCGCGCCCGCACCTTCAAGCTGCCGCGGCCGGTGGCGTACGCCGCGCGGATGTCTTCAGCGCTGCTGATGATCTGGCCACCGCCCGCGTAGTCGGGGCCGGGAATCAGCGTCGCAAACTCATCGTCGCTCAGCCGGTCGTTGCGGATGAGAGCGACCGCAGCGGCCGCCACTTCGCGCAAGTTGTGCGACGGTATTTCGGTGGCCAGGCCGACGGCAATGCCACTCGCGCCATTGAGCAACACGAAGGGCAAGCGCGCCGGCAAGAGCTTCGGCTCTTCGGTCGAGCCGTCGTAGTTGGGGGTGAAGTCAACCGTGCCTTCGTCCAGCTCGTCGAGCAGCAGGCGCGAGATGGGCGCCAGGCGCGCTTCGGTGTAACGCATCGCCGCAGCGCCATCGCCGTCACGCGAGCCGAAGTTGCCCTGGCCGTCGATCAGCGGGTAGCGCTGCGAGAAGTCTTGCGCCATGCGCACCAGGGCGTCGTACACCGACTGATCGCCGTGGGGGTGGAAGCGGCCCAGCACGTCACCCACCATGCGCGCGCTCTTCATCGGCTTGGCGCCAGAGGTGCCGGTGAAGCTCAAGCCCAGCCGCTCCATCGCAAACAAGATGCGCCGCTGCACGGGCTTCTGGCCGTCGCACACATCGGGCAAGGCGCGGCCCTTCACCACGCTCAGCGCGTATTCAAGGTAGGCACGCTCGGCGTAGTGCGCCAGGGTGATGGCGTCGCCGCTGTCAGGGGTCTCAGTGGTCATCGTGATCCGAAAAGGTCCATCAGTTGGGGGCTGAAGCCACGCTCGCCCCATGCATTTGAATTTCTTTGGCGCGGCGCGGCATGGTGTTTTGCAGCAGCGCCCAATACAACTCGAGCACCAGGTGCACATGGGCCTGGGTCTCGGGAAAGGGTGGCATCGCACCGCCACTTTTCACCACCGCGGTCGGGCCCGCATTCCACGCGGCGAGCGCCACGTCGACCCGGCCAAAGCGCCTGATCAGCTGCGACAGCATGCGCGCGCCGGTCAAGATGTTGTGGCGTGCATCGAGCAGGCGTTCGGCCTCCAGCTGGCGTGCCGCTGGGGTCGGGCCCGTCGGCATGATCTGCATCAGCCCCACCGCGCCGCGTGGCGACACCGCCTTGGCATCGAAACCGGATTCAACGGCGATGATGGCCTTGAGCAGCTCGATGTCGACCGCATGCGCTTTCGCCGCTTCGCGAAGAATCGCCTGCAGCGACTTCACCTCGGGCGCGAACTCCAGCCAGGTGAGCAGGCCGCCCGCAGCGTCGCTCTTGCCCGGAACGCGCGTTTCACCACCGGCCGCATTGCCCAGCACCAGGCGGTAGCGCGAGTCGACCTGCGTGGGCGCCACGTGAGCCACACCGGCACCGTCGACATAGCCCCACACCTGAGCCTGCGCGCACAAGGGCGCCCACAGCAACAAGACCGGCCAGACTTTCACACGTCCACCTCGACGTCATCGCCATGCAGCTCCATCAGGTCGCGGCGTGCTTGTGCTTCGCCCTTGCCCATCAGCTTGGTCAACGAATCGGTGGTGGCGATGAAATCGAGCTGGCCGAAGCCGACCTTCAGCAGGCGCCGCGTGTCGGGGTTGAGCGTGGTGTCCCACAGCTGCTCGGCGTTCATCTCTCCCAGGCCCTTGAAGCGGCTGATGCTCCAGGAGTTTTCGCGGGCGCCTTCCTTGCGCAGCTTGTCGAGCGTAGCGGTGAGCTCGCCTTCGTCCAGCGCATAGATCTTGGCGGCCGGCTTTTTGCCGCGGGCCGGAGCGTCCACGCGGAAGAGCGGCGGCTTGGCGATGTAGATGTTTCCGCGCTCGACCAGCTTGGGGAAATGGCGGAAAAAGAGCGTGAGCAGCAGCACCTGGATGTGCGAGCCGTCAACGTCAGCGTCGCTCAGGATGCAGATCTTTCCGTAGCGCAAGCCGCTCAGGTCGGGCGTGTCATTCGGGCCATGCGGGTCCACGCCGATGGCCACCGAGATGTCGTGGATTTCATTGTTGGCAAACAGGCGGTCACGCTCCACCTCCCAGGCGTTGAGCACCTTGCCGCGCAGCGGCAAGATGGCCTGCGTTTCCTTGTCGCGGCCCATCTTGGCGCTGCCACCGGCCGAGTCGCCCTCGACGAGGAACAGCTCGTTCAGCGTCAGGTCGCGGCTCTCGCAATCGGTCAACTTGCCCGGCAGCACGGCCACACCCGAGCCCTTGCGCTTCTCGACCTTCTGGCTGGCGCGCTGGCGCGTCTGAGCTTGTTTGATGACGAGCTCGGCGAGCTTCTTGCCCAGATCCACGTGCTGGTTGAGCCACAGCTCCAGCGCGGGTTTGACGTAGGTCGACACCAGGCGCAGCGCATCGCGGCTGTTGAGCCGCTCCTTGATCTGGCCCTGGAACTGCGGGTCGAGCACCTTGGCGCTGAGCACGAAGCTGGCGCGCGAGAACACGTCTTCAGGCATCAGCTTCACGCCCTTGGGCAGCAGGCTGTGCAGGTCGATGAAACCTTTGACCGCGCCGAACAAACCGTCTTTCAAGCCCGACTCGTGCGTGCCGCCGTTCACCGTGGGGATCAGGTTGACGTAGCTCTCGCGCATCGGCGAGCCGTCTTCGGTGAAGGCCACGCACCACGCGGCGCCCTCGCCTTCGGCGAAGTTTTCGGTCTCTCCCTTGTCAGCGTAGTGTTCGCCTTCGAAGAGCGGAATCACCGGGTCCTGGTTCAGCGTCTGCATGAGGTAGTCGCGCAGGCCGCCCTTGTACATCCAGCTGAGCACTTCGCCGGTCTTCTCGGTGGTGAGCGTCACGCTCACACCGGGCATCAACACCGCCTTGCTGCGCAGCAGGTGCGTCAGGTCGCCTTTGGGGAAGTCGGCACTCTCGAAGTATTTGGCATCGGGCCAGGCGCGCACCGTGGTGCCAGTCTTGCGGTCGGCGTTGGTGGCGCGGCGCAGTTTCAGCGGCTCGATCACGTCGCCACCCGAGAACACGATGTTGGCGACCTGGTTCTCACGGTGCACCTGCACTTCGAGCCGCTTGGCCAGCGCGTTGGTCACGCTCACGCCCACGCCGTGCAGGCCGCCCGAGAAGCTGTAAGCGCCGCCCGAACCCTTGTCGAACTTGCCTCCGGCGTGCAGCCGCGTGAACACGATCTCGACCACCGACACCCTTTCTTCAGGGTGCAGGCCGAAGGGAATGCCACGGCCATCGTCGTGCACGCTGACCGAGCCGTCGGCGTGCAGCGTCACGTCAATGCGCTTGCCGTGGCCGGCCAGGGCTTCGTCGGCTGCGTTGTCGATCACTTCCTGAATGATGTGCAGCGGGTTGTCGGTGCGGGTGTACATGCCCGGCCGCTGCTTGACGGGCTCGAGCCCCTTGAGCACGCGAATCGAAGACTCGCCGTAGGAGTTGCTGGGTGTGGTTGCCATATGCGGGGAATTCTAGGCACATCACTCAGGGTGACGTGTCGATGCACAAACGGCGGCAGAACGAAGTCGTTAAAGTCTCGCGATGACCTCCACCGTCGCCGCGCCTGCGAAGCTCTCCATGAAACAGGTGCTGCTGTGCGGCGCCTTGATCGTCACGCTGTCCATGGGCATACGCCACGGCTTCGGCCTGTGGCTGCAACCCATCACCATGGACCGTGGCTGGTCGCGCGAAACCTTTGCGTTTGCACTCGCCATCCAGAACCTCGCCTGGGGTCTCGCCGGGCCGGTGGCAGGCATGCTGGCCGATCGATACGGCGCGTTTCGCGTGCTCATCGTCGGCAGCCTGTTTTATGCCGCCGGGCTGGTGCTGATGGCGCTGGCCACCTCGGGCCTGGCGTTCACCGGCAGCGCGGGGCTGATCCTCGGCCTGGCGCAATCGGGCACCACCTACGCCGTGGTCTATGGCGTGATCGGCCGCAACGTCGCACCCGACAAGCGCAGCTGGGCCATGGGCGTCGCAGCGGCCGCCGGATCGTTCGGCCAGTTCCTGATGGTTCCGGTGGAAAACTGGCTGATCGGCAGCTTCGGCTGGCAAAACGCACTCTTTCTGCTCGGCTGCCTGGCGCTGGCCATCGTGCCGCTCGCCTTCGGCCTGAAGGAGCCTGCCGCGCCCAAGGCCAGCGGCTTGCAGCAAAGCATCGGCAGCGCGGTGCGCGAAGCCTTCGGCTACCCGAGCTTCCAGCTGCTGATGGCGGGCTACTTCGTCTGCGGTTTTCAGGTGGTGTTCATCGGCGTGCACATGCCGAGCTACCTCAAGGACAACGGGCTCACGCCCAATGTGGCCACCACGGCGCTCGCGCTGATCGGCCTGTTCAATGTGTTCGGCACTTATGCGGCGGGTTCCTTGGGCGAGCGCATGCCCAAGAAGTACATCCTCTCGACGATCTATGCGCTGCGCTCGGTGGCGATCGTGGTGTTCTTGAGCGTGCCGCTCACACCCTGGAGCGTGTACATCTTCTCGTCGGTGATGGGCTTCCTGTGGCTGTCGACCGTGCCGCCCACCAACGCGGTGATTGCGCAGATCTTTGGTGTGCAATACATGTCGATGTTGGGCGGGTTTGTATTTTTGAGCCACCAGATCGGCTCTTTCCTCGGGGTGTGGCTGGGCGGCAAGCTATACGACGCCACCGGCAGCTACAACGTGGTGTGGTGGATCGCGGTGGGCCTGGGCGTCTTTGCCGCCCTCGTCAACCTGCCGGTGCGCGAAGCACCGATCACGCGCGTGGCGCCCCGCGCGGCCTGAGATGAAGCTGCGCCACGCCGCCGCCTGGTCTGTCGCGACGCTCGCGCTGTTGCTGGTGTTTGCCGCCTACCTGCAGCCCGATCTGGCGTTCACACTGGCGAACCAACTCTGGAACTGCTTTTGACATGAACGTCATCGTGATCACCGGCGCGTCCGAAGGCATTGGCGCCGAGATGGCGCGCCAATGGGCGCGGCGTGGCAAGGCTGATACCGCACTGGTGCTGGCGGCTCGAAATGTCGAGAAACTCGAAGCGGTGGCGACCGAATGCCGCGCCTTCGGCAGCCAGGTTCTCGTGCAACGGTGTGATGTGGGCGTGCAGGCCGAGTGTGTCGCGCTGATCAACGCAGCCATGCAGGCATTTGGCCGCATCGATACCCTGGTCAACAACGCCGGCATGTCGGCGCAAGCGCTGTTCAGTGACGTCACCGACCTCGGTTGGTACGAGACGCTGATGCGCATCAACCACTGGGGCAGCGTGTGGTGCACCCATGCTGCCTTGCCTCAGCTCAAGGCCACGCGCGGGCGCATCGTCGGTGTCTCCAGCCTGGCCGGCCTGGTGGGTGTGCCGGGGCGCACGGCCTACTGCGGCACCAAGTTCGCGATGACGGGCTTCTTCGAGGCGCTGCGGGTCGAGTTGCTGTCAGCCGGCGTGAGCGTCACCCTCGCCTACCCTGGCGTGGTGGCCACCGAGATCCGCTACCGCGGCTTCAACGCCAAGGGCGAGGCCGCCGGCCAAAGCGGCCTTGATGAAACAGGGGCGATGAGCATCGAGACCTGCGCCCGGCTGATCATCGACGGCACCGAGGCCCGTGAGCGCGACATCGTCATGACGACCAAGGGCAAGCTCGGCCGCTGGCTCAAGCTGCTGGCGCCGGGCGTGGTCGACAAGCTGGCCTTGAAGGCCCTGAACCAGCACGCCCGCCCGCAATGACGCCGCCGCCGTCTGAATGGGTCCAGCGCTGGTCGCACCTGGTTCCTGAAGGGGCAAACGTGCTCGACGTGGCCTGCGGCGGCGGCCGGCACATCGCGTGGTTCGCCGAACGCGGCTGCCGGGTGACCGGTATCGATCGCGATGCGGCTGCGGTCGAACCGATGCGCGGCGTGGCCGAAATCCTGGTCGCCGACATCGAAAACGGCCCCTGGCCACTCCACGGCCGCTCCTTCGATGCTGTGGTCGTGACCCATTACCTCTGGCGCCCGCTGTTGCCCACCCTGGTCGGCAGCCTGGCCGAGGGCGGCGTGTTGATCTACGAAACCTTCGCCGACGGCAACCAGGCGGTCGGCAAACCCTCGAACCCCGACTTTCTCCTGCAACCCGGGGAACTGCTGCGGGCCGCGCAGGGTCTGGAGATCGTGGCCTACGAAAACGGGTTTCTCGAGACTCCATCCCGCTATGTGCAACGCATCACAGCGGTGAAACCGCGGGCCAATCTCACGACCCGGCCCCGCTTCAACCTGGCCTCTGGGGCAGGCACCCCGGGGCGGCTAAAATCTTCGGATTCCGAGGAACCCGCATGAATCCCATTGTTGGCAGCATCGTGGCGCTGATCACGCCGATGCACGAAGACGGCAGCGTCGACTATGACGCGCTGCGTCGCCTGATCGATTGGCACATCGCCGAGGGCACCGACTGCATCGGTGTGGTCGGCACCACCGGCGAGTCGCCCACGGTGTCGGTCGAAGAGCACTGCGAAATCATCCGCGTCGCGGTGGAGCAGGCGCGCGGGCGGGTGCCCGTGATGGCCGGCACCGGCGGCAACTCCACACGTGAGGCCATCGAGCTGTCGCGCTACGCCAAAAAGGTCGGCGCCGATTGCACGCTGTCGGTCGTGCCCTACTACAACAAGCCCTCGCAAGAAGGCATCTACGCCCACTTCAAGGCCATAGCCGAAGCGGTCGACGTGCCGAT
>NZ_JANOCG010000027.1:0-11330 GCF_031412075.1 Rhizobacter sp. | reverse complement strand
CAGCTATTCTGCACCGGCACATTGCACCGGCTTGGCATTCAGCAGCTCGACCAGCACCTGTGGCGCGATGCCCACGAGGTAGCCACGCCGCCCGCCGTTGATGTAGATGCGAGGCAAGTCCAGCACGCTTTGCTCCACGTACACCGGCATCGCTTTCTTGGTGCCGAAGGGCGAGGTGCCGCCCACCATGTAGCCACTGTGGCGCTGCGCCACCTCGGGCTTGCAGGGCGCCACCTTCTTGGTCGCGATCTGGCGCGCAAGGTTCTTGGTGCTCACCTGGCGGTCGCCATGCATCAGCACGATCAGCGGTTTGGCGTTGTCGTCTTCCATCACCAGGGTCTTGACGACGTGATGCTCGTCCACACCCAGCTGGCGCGCCGATTCGGTGGTGCCGCCATGCTCGACATAGTCGTAGACGTGTTCGGTGTAGCCCACGCCACGCGCTTTGAGCAGCTGCGTGGCGGGCGTTTCTGAGACGTGGTCTTTCTTCGCCATCGTCGATCAGGTCAGAGGGCGGGGTCGCGGTGCTTCCAGCGGATCGAGTCGATTTCGCTCAGCAACTCGGGTGTGTGCTTGATGCTCGCGGCCGCGAGGTTTTCGTCGAGCTGGGCCTTGTTCGTCACACCGATGATCGTGCTGGCCACACGCCACGAGGTGTAGCAAAACGCCAGCGCGAGCTGCGTTGGCGTGAGGCCATGCTGGCGGGCCAGCGCGTTGTAGGCGCGGGCCGCCTCGAGCGCCTCGGGTCGGCCCCAGCGCTGCTTGCGTGTGGACTCGAAGGCGGCCAGGCGGCCGAGTGATTCGGGCCCGGTGAAGCCGGTGCTGTCGTACTTGCCGGTGAGCGCACCGAAGGCCAGCGGCGAATAGGCGAGCAGCGACACGCCCAGCCGGTACAGCGTTTCATCGAGCCCGTTGTCGAGCGCGCGGCTGTTGAGTGCATAGGGGTTTTGCACGCTGGCCACACGCGGCAGGCCATGCTGCTCGGCCAGGTGCACGAACTCGCTCACACCCCACGGGGTTTCGTTGGACAAGCCGATGTAGCGCACCTTGCCCGCCTTCACCAGGCCCGAGAAGGCTTCGAGCTGCTCACGGATCGGGGTGTATGCCTTGTCGTACTTCGGGTCGAAATACACCGTGCCGAAGACCGGTGCATTGCGGTTCGGCCAGTGGAGCTGGTACAGGTCGATGTGGTCGGTGCGCAGCCGCGTGAGGCTGTCGTCGCAGGCCTGCACGATGTCGGCTGCGGTGAGGTTGGCGCTGCCGTTGCGGATCCAGTCCATGTTGCGCGATGGCCCGGCCACCTTGGTGGCCAGCACCACTTTCTCGCGCACACCGGGCCGGGCGGCGAACCAGTTGCCGATGATGCGTTCGGTGGCGCCGTAGGTCTCTCGGCGCGCGGGCACCGAATACATCTCGGCGGTGTCGATGAAGTTGACACCACTCGCCAGCGCGTGATCGAGCAGCGAATGCGCCAGGTCTTCGCCGACCTGTTGCCCGAAGGTCATGGTGCCAAGGCAGATGGAGGTGACGCGCAGGTCGCTGCGGCCGAGAGAGATGTGCTGCATGGTGGCTGCTTGCAGAGGTGATAGGAAGCCGGGAGTGTGCCGCAATCGCCCTGGCTTCGCTGTCACTCGCGATAGCTCTTGCTTGACAGTCATTATTTACTGTTTTACATTAAAAGTTGATTGTTTAATAAACACAACGCCATGTCCCAACCCGTCTCACCACTGCTCGCCAGCAGCCCCGCCCTGGCAACGGTCCAGCGCATTGCATGGTGGGTTCGTGCACTCACCTTGTTGGCCGGCGTGATGATCGCTTCCCTCCCACTGGCCATCGGGCTGCAACCCGAGTTGCTGGCGCGCGCCATCAGCGCGGTGCCTGCAGCCCGCGACCTGCCGGTCACGCCGCAGCTGCGCTGGGCGGTGGCCACGGCCCTGCTCCCGGCCGTGGCCCTGACCCTCTTCGGGCTGACGCAGCTGTGGAAGCTGTTCGATGACTATGCCCGCGGCCATGTCTTCACCGAAACCGCGGCCCTGCGCCTGCGTCGACTGGGCATCGTGGCCATGCTGGTGGGCGTGGTGAAGCCGCTGACGGGGGCGGCGCTCTCGCTCGTCCTCAGTTGGCACAACCCTCCGGGGGAGCGCGCGCTGACGCTGAGCCTGTCGAGCGACGACTATGTCTCGCTGCTGGCGGGTGCCGTGCTGCTGGCCATCGCCTCGGTGATGCGCGAGGCCACGCGGCTTGCGCAAGAAAACGCCGAGTTCGTTTGAAAGCGCTGACATGCCCATCGTCGTGAACCTCGACGTGATGCTGGCGCGCCGCAAGATCCGCTCACGCGAGCTGGCCGAGCGTGTGGGCATCACCGAGCAGAACATCTCGCTGCTCAAATCGGGCAAGGTGCGCGGTGTGCGCTTCGACACGCTCGAACGCATCTGCGAGGTGCTGCAGTGCCAACCCGGCGACCTGCTGGAGTACCGCCCGGGCGATCCATCCACCACCGAAGAGAGTCCCCATGACAACCCCTAGTCACCTGGCGGCATCGTTGCTGCTCTCCCTCTCCCTCAGCGCCTGTTCGAGTACCTACTGGGAGCGCAGCTTCTACGAGGGTGCTCGCCAGGGCGCCGACAACGCCGCGCGACAACCGGGCCCACGCGCCGTGCCGCAGACCGATCGCCTGCCCTCACACCACCAGTACGAGCGCGAGCGCCTGCGGCTGCAAGGCGCCACCCCGACCGATTCACGCCCCCCGGTTGCCGATGCAGCCGCCTCTGCGGCCGCACGATGAGCCTTTCGGTGCGGGCGGGTTGCGCCTTGCTGGTGACGGCCCTGGCCGCCTGCGGCGGCAGTGCCGATCCGGCCCCACGCGACACCCCTCCCTGCAGCAGCGCACTCCCCTACCGCGGCGCGTTGCCGCTGCATGCGGCGCTGCCCCACAGCACCTGGCCGCTGGACGACGATGGTGCCTGGCTTCGGACCTCCGTCCCCACTTCACTGGCCAACGACCTGTCAACACAACTGCAAGCCGTGTTGCGGGAAACGGGCGCACCGGGTGCCACAGTGGCGGTCGGTGTGGCCGGCCAGGGTTTGTGGACCCAGACCCAAGGCCTTGCGCGCAACGCACCGGCGACCGCCGTAGACAACAACTCCCTGTTCTGGTGGGCCAGCGTCGGCAAGGCCTACACCGCCAGCCTGGTACAGCAATCGGCACAGCGCAGCCGGCTCAGGCTCGATGAGCCCATCAGCCGCTGGTGGCCGCAGTTCCCCGAAGCACGCCACATCACGATCAACCACCTGCTGAACCACACCAGCGGGCTGCGCAGCTTCAACTCGGGCGAGCTCGACACCCCACTGCCACCGGACGTGTACCACTCACCCGACACGATCATCCACACCGCGCAGGCCAGCAGCAACCTGTTTTGTCCTGGCGCCTACTGGAGCTACAGCAACACCGGCTACGTGATGCTGGGCCGCGCCCTCGAACTGAGCGAACAGACGCCCTATGCACAACTCATGCAGCAACGCGTCTTCGCCCCGCTCGGCCTGCAACACAGCAGAGTGATCGAGCCCGGCGGGGCAACGCCAGGCCTGGTGGTTTCGCACCCGGGGAACCTGCCGAAAGACGACCCCGCACAGGCCACACCCTTTGCCGCAGGCGGCATCGCCGCGCGCGCCGACGACGTGCTGCGCTTCTGGCACGCCTGGCTCACCGGCGCTTTGGTCCCCACCGCCACGGCGCGCAGCAGCTTCGATGCGCTCTACCCGATGTTCGACAGCACCCGCAGTTACTACGGGCAAGGCGTGATGGTGACCGAATGGACCGATGAGCAAGGCCGCGCGCGCCGCTGGCTGGCCCATCTGGGTGGGGCACCGGGGGCGAACGCGGTGGTCGCCTACGATCCGCTTCTGAACGCCTATGTGGCGGTCGCCATCAATTCCGACGTGTCGGCGGTGGCCACTGCCAGCACACTGCTGAAGACACTTGAGACCTGGCGCAAACAACAAGCCCTTGAATGACCGGCGGGGCACAGGAGACATGGGCATGCAGCAACACCCTGGCAACGTCTACCGCGAGCTCCACCACGGCTTTCACTGGAAGCTGCCGCGGCGTTTCAACATCGCCGACGTGTGCTGCACACGTTGGGCCTTTGAAACGCCCGAGGCCACGGCCGTGCTCTACGAGCATGAAAACGGCCAGGCCCAACGCTGCAGCTACGGCGAGCTCCAGGCCCAGGCCAACCGGCTGAGCCATGCCCTGCAACGCCTGGGCGTGGCGCGCGGCGACCGTGTGGCCATCGTGATGCCCCAGCGCATCGAGACCGCCGTGGCCCACATCGCGATCTACCAGCTGGGTGCCGTGGCCATGCCCTTGTCGATGCTGTTCGGCCCCGACGCCCTCGCCTACCGCTTGCAGCACAGCGAAACAAAGCTCGCGCTCGTGGATGAAAACGCCATGGCCCACCTGCTCGCTGCACGGGCCGAGTGCCCCGAGCTGCGCACCGTGGTGGCCGTGGGCGCGGCACTTGGCCAGGGCGACGCAGACTGGCCCGCGCTGCTCGCACGCGAGCCGGCGAGCTTCACCGCCTTGGCCACGCATGCCGACGAAGCCGCCGTGCTCATCTACACCAGCGGCACCACCGGCCCGCCCAAGGGCGCGCTCCTCCCACACCGCGCGCTTCTCGGCAACCTGAGCGGCTTCGTGTGCAGCCAGAACTGGTTTCCACAACGCGGCGACGTGTTCTGGTCACCCGCCGACTGGGCCTGGACCGGCGGGCTGATGGACGCACTGCTGCCCACGCTCTATTTCGGCCACCCCATCGTGGCCTACCAGGGCCGCTTTGCACCCGACAAGGCGTTTGAGCTGATGGCGCGCCATGGCGTGACCAACACCTTTCTCTTTCCCACCGCGCTGAAGGCAATGATGAAAGCCGTGCCCGCGCCGCGCGAGCGTTACAAGCTGAAGCTGCGCGCCATCATGAGCGCTGGCGAGGCGGTGGGCGATGCGGTGTTCGACTACTGCCGCAACCAACTCGGCGTGACCGTCAACGAGATGTTTGGCCAGACCGAGATCAACTATGTGGTCGGCAACTGCGGTCAATACGTCGACACCACCGGCACCGCACACGAGGCCTGGCCGGCTCGCCCCGGCAGCATGGGCCGCCCCTACCCCGGTCACCGCATCGCGGTGATCGACGAACAAGGCCAGGAGTGCCCGCGTGGCACCCCCGGCGACGTGGCGGTGCACCGCCGCGACGTGCATGGCCAGCCCGACCCGATCTTCTTCCTGGGCTACTGGAAAAACGACGACGCCACCCGCGCCAAATTCACCGGTGACCCCGACAACTCATGGTGCCGCACAGGTGACACCGCGGTGATGGATGCTGACGGCTACCTCTGGTACCAGGGCCGCAGCGACGATGTGTTCAAGGCTGCGGGCTACCGCATCGGCCCGAGCGAGATCGAGAACTGCCTCGTCAAACACGCGGCCGTGGCCAACGCCGCCGTGGTGCCCAAACCCGACGCCGAGCGCGGCGCGGTGGTCAAGGCTTATGTCGTGTTGGCGGCGGGTTTCGAAGGCTCACCGCAACTGGTGGAAGAACTGCAGCAGCACGTGCGCGGCAAGCTCGCACCGTATGAGTACCCGAAAGAGATCGAATTCATCGACGCGCTGCCGATGACGACCACGGGCAAGGTGCAGCGCAAGCTGCTGCGGCTGCAAGAGGAAGAACGCGCGAAGAACCCGCAGGCCGGTTCGTGACACCCCTGCACCACTCTCCGTTCGGGCTGAGCCTGTCGAAGCCCAGCGCAGTGCACAGCGCACCCTTCGACAGGCTCAGGGCGAACGGATGGGATTGAGGTATTACGGCGCCTCCCGGCCCTCGAGCGTGTCGAGCAACACCAGCCCCAGATCGACCAACGACTGCACCGCCTCCAGCGGCATGTTGCGGTGGGCGCGTGTGGTGTGCAGTTGGGCAGTGCCACCCCCCACACGCAGGCGCAGGTCGGTCGCGGGGCGGTTCTTGGCATCGGTGAGCAACTGGCTCGCCACCACCCAGCTTTCCTGGAAGCGGCGCGACAGCAGGCGGCTCGCCACCGCCGGCTCGCCGGCCAGCACCACCCAGTTGATGGCGAATTCTTCGAGCGATTGATCGCCGGGGTCGACCGCGCTGTGGCCGTCTGCGGCCGGCTGCCAGGGCACGAAGCGCGAAGGCTCGAAGCCGAGTGTCTCGGCCGCAAAGGCCGAAAGGGCGCGCGCCAGCGACGCGTCAGAAGCGCCGGTGCCCGAGTCGAGGCCGGCGGCCGAGCGCACCGCCCAGTCTTCGTACTGCGCACGCGGCACGATCTCGCATGCCAGGGTGCCGGGCAGGCCAGTTGCCTGCCAGCGCAGATATTCTTCACGCGGGTTGGCTTCGCCGTCGGCAAACAGGCTGGGCAGGCTCCACGCCACCGCACCACGCTGGCCCGACAAATGCCACTCGGCCTGGCTGGTCGCGCCGGAGTCGGCAGCCAGTTGCTGCCAACGATCTCGTTGGACGGGGTCGTCACCCGAGCCCAGCCAACGGCTCAGTTTTCTTGCCAAAACACTCACCTTGCCCCTTGACGCTTTTTGCTTTGCATCGATTGAAGCATTGAAGCGCCTTGACGCCAGGCTGTCACGGTAGTTTTACGTAACGACTCCGTAGGAATTCACGCCGTCGCGCGATGGATCAGCCATGAAGCTCGGCACCCCCGTGAATAAGGGGTCGTTCAGCGTGTGGCAAAGGCCGCCAGCGAGTCGCCGGCAATGCGGCAGATGCGCCAATCGGGCATCACGGTGGCGCCCATGCGCTCGTAGAAGCGGATCGCGTTTTCGTTCCAGTCGAGCACGCTCCACTCGAAGCGGCCGTAGCCACGCTCGGCAGCGAGTTTGCCCAGGCGTGTGAGCAGCGCCTCGCCCAGGCCCTTGCCACGGTGGGCGGGCTGCACGTAGAGGTCTTCGAGGTAGAGGCCTGGCTGGGCCAGGAAGGTGGAGAAGTTGGTGAAGTACAGCGCGAAGGCCGCCACTTCGCCGCCCACCTCGGCCACCATGGCCTCGGCCACCGGCTTTTCGCCAAACAGGTGCGGGCGCAGCTTCTCGGGGGTGACCTGAAGCAGGTGCGTCAGCTTTTCAAACTCGGCCAGCTCGCGGATGAGGGCCACGATGGGCTGCACGTCGCGCAGCTCGGCCGGGCGCAGCAGCACCGGCGGCGGAGGGGCAATGTCGGTGGAGTCGGTCGTCGGATGTGAGGGCATGCGCACATTCTCGCAGCCCGCACCCCTCAATACGTCAATCTGTGCGTTCAAACCACGCGCATTCAAGCCGATGCGGGCTGCCATGCCGGCGCGAGGCCCGGCACGACAAGCGGCGCGCTGGCCTGCGCCTGCAGGTGATGGCAAAAATAGTCGACCACCCGAGTGATGTAGAGCGGCAAGGCCTCGTGCAGCGTGCCGGCGTGCGACTGGCTGGCGGTGAGCCACAGCCGCGCGCCGCAGGCCTTGGCCAGGGTCTGCGCGGCAGCCGGTGTCACCACCTTGTCGCCACGGCCTTGAATGATCAGCACCGAGCGGTTGCGCAGCGCCGTGAGGTCACCCAGGATCGGCCGGCGCCCCAGATCAACGCCCGACAACACCCGGCCCAGCCAGCGCGCCAAGGGCAGCAATGGCGCACCCAGGGGCGGCAGCTGCGCAGACAGGCCGCCGCCGCGCGGGCTGTCGGCCACCACGGCACGCACGGCGGGCTCTTCGGCCGCGGCCAACAGCCCGGCCATCGCGCCGATGGAGGCGCCGAGCACACCGATGCTGCCTGGGCGGTAGCCCAGCGCGAGCAGGTAGTCGATGGCGCCCAGCACGTCGTGGCGCTCTGCCTCACCGTGACCACGCAAACGCGTCACCAGCACCGTGATGCCCCGCGCACGCAGCGCCTGCGCCATCGTGCGCACATGCAGGCTGCGCCCTTCGACGCGGGCGTCGCTGCCCCAGCAACCCACCTGGCCCACCACCAGCACGACTGCCGCGCTGGCTTGGGTGGCAGGCAGCATGCTGGCTTCGACACGGGCGCGGCCATCGCGGGAAGGGAAGCTCACCTCATCGGGCGAGGCCGTGCTGAGCGAGCTGTCCAGCGCCACCGCTTTGTGGTGCGGGCGCGTGAAAAAACCCGTGAGCCAGTGCAGGCCCGGCGCGGCGCGTGGAGAGATCGGCAAGTGAAGAGAGATGTTCATGTTCGCTCCTTGGCTGGTGCCGCAGCGCGCCCCTTTTGAGAGCTGGGTACGTGCTGCAGTCGGTCGTTGCAGTGTTCGGCGCAGGCCCTGCCCGCGTCCTTGAGCGGCCTGAATCGTTCTGAAAGCCGAGCGATCGCGTAAATTGCGGCCCAGGAGGGGCCTCGTGCCTGATCAATATCTTTTTGGCCGCGTCGCATTGCGACCAGCGCAACGCCAGCTGCTCATCGACGGCCAGCCCGCCGTGCTGGGTGCCCGTGCCTTCGACCTGCTGCTGGCCCTGGTGGAAAACCGCGACCGGCTGGTGTCGAAAAACGAGCTGCTCGACTTGGTTTGGCCCGGCCTGGTGGTGGAAGAAAACAACCTGCAGGTGCATGTGTCGGCCCTGCGCAAGCTGCTCGGGCCACAGGCGATTGCCACCATCCCCGGGCGGGGTTACCGCTTCACGCTGGCGAGCGACCAGCCACCCGCCGCCCCACCCTCGCCGCCCCGCGCGCTGGCCCTGCCCGAGCGCAGCCTGCCCCTGCTCGGCCGCGACGCCGAGCTGGCCAGCCTGCTGGCGCTGCTGGAACAGCATGCGCTGGTCACGCTGGTGGGCGCAGGCGGCATCGGCAAGACCACGCTCGCCCGCTGTGCCGCTCAGTCGCACGGTGCGGCCCGATCCGACGGCGTGGCCTGGGTCGAGTTGGCTTCACTCACCGACCCGCGCCTGATCGTCGGCACCGTGGCACAGGCGCTGGCGCTGCAACTCGCCCCCGGCGGCGACGCGCTGACGGCGCTGGTGACCGCGCTCAAGCCGATGCAGCTGCTGCTGGTGATCGACAACGCCGAGCACCTGCTCGACGACCTGGCCGTGATGGTGCAGGCCCTGCTGCAAGGCACGCCTGGCGTGCGCCTGCTCGTCACCAGCCAGGTACCGCTGCGGCTGCAAGGTGAACAGGTATTGCGCCTCGAAGCGCTGGCCGTGCCCGAGGCCGGCAGCAGCGCGCTGGGTGCCGCGCAACACGGCGCCGTCGCCCTTTTCACCGAACGCGCCCGCGCCGCCGACCGCCGCTTTGCGCTGAGCGACACCAACGTGCGCGACGTGATCGACATCTGCCAACGCCTCGACGGCCTGCCCCTGGCACTGGAACTCGCCGCCGCGCGTGTGCCCCTGCTGGGCGTGCGCGGCGTGGCCGAGCGGCTGGACGACCGCTTCAAGCTGCTCGCCGGCGGCAGCCGCTCGGCGCCCTCACGCCACCAGACGCTGCAAGCCGCGCTGGAGTGGAGCCTGGCGCTGCTGCCCGAAGCCGAGCGGCGTGTGTTCCAGCAGCTCGGTGTGTTTGCGGGCGGTTTCACGCTCAGCCTGGCAAGCGCCGTGCTCGCGTCACGCGAGCTCGACGAATGGGCCTTGATCGACGCTCTGGCCACGCTCACCGGACACTCGCTGCTCAGCGTGAGCGCCAGCGACCCACCGCGATATGCCTTGAGCGAAACCGCGCGCGCCTATGCCTTGGCGCAGCTGCAATCGGGCACCGAACACGACTTGCTGCGCACGCGTCACGCAGCCGCTGTGCGCAAGTTCTTCGAAGCCTCGCCAAGCAACTGGCTGAAGATGAGCGACGCCGACTGGCTGGCCTGCTACGAACCCGAGCTCGACAACCTGCGTGCGGCGCTCGGCTGGGCACATTCGCAGAGTGACGCTCACACCGTCGTAGCGCTCGTCGGTTCGGCAGCGCCGTTGTGGCACCACCTGTCGCTGCACGGCGAAGCCCGCCAATGGCATGACCTGAGCGAGTCGATGCTCGATGCTTCTACCCCCAAACCGCTCGCCGCCCAATGGTGGCGCGCCGCGCAATGGGCGTGGTCCGAGATGGCGCCCGAGCGCGCACGCGCGGCGGCCGAACAGGCGCACCGGCTCTACCGTGAGCTGGGCGACGTGCACGGCCTGTACGCCGAGCTGGCCGGCCTGGCTGGCATGTGGAGCGAACCCAATGCACAAGCGCGAGCGGCACTCGAAGAAGCGCTCGCACTGGAAAAGCCCGACTGGCCTGCCCGCGAGCGCGCTTGGGGCCAGCGCGCGCGCGCCGATGTGGCGCGAGCCGAAGGCCGGTTGAGCGACAGCCGCGAGGCACGCGAAGCCGAGCTGGTGTTGCGCATGGCCGCTGGCGACGAGCGCGGGCGGCTGCGCGCGATGTCGCACCTGGCTGATCTCGCGTTGGCCTTGGGTGAGGTCGACGAGGCGGTGCATCGAGGGCGAGCGCTGGTCACGATGCTGCGTGCCCAGCGCTCGCCGTCGACCTTGTGTGTGGCGCTGTGGAACCTGATCCATGCGCTGAGGGAACAAGGCGATGCCGAAGGCGCGGAAGCCTTGATGCCTGAAGCCAGCGCACTGGCGCGTGACTTCGGCCTACCTGGGCAAAAGCGCTGAACCAACCAGATCGCACTGTCATTTGTGCGCCCACAGGCGGCTGTCGTGCGGACTCTTTCACATTCACGAAGACACTGACTCAGGACCTAGAGATCAGTCTGTTCGTCGACCGTTCTCAAGGCGATTGGTTTTGTACGATCGGATCGAGAATCGCAAGATTGCCAGTCGACTCGTCAACAACCCGCACCGTGTAAGCATAGGCAAGGCCGTCATTGTTGTTGTTGCGAACTTGGGCAATTTTCCCTTTGCAAGCAACCTTCACTTTCCCAAAGGACCTCTCCGACCCTGGCGACGTGAACTCAATTGCTGTTCCATCATCTGGAAAGTGGTAGCCCAGCGTGTCCAACGTCCATTGAATAGTTCGGGAACCCTTAGAAAATTGCGTCAAATCCAATACGTCGGGTGTCACGCGAAGTTCAACTGGACTATCTGGATTCTTGCGAAACGCCACAACGTGCACCACATTCAACTTTTTGCCTCTGATCATGCAACTCGCTCCTAAGGTTTTGTGATGGATGAACTGCCGCCCCGCTCGGCGCGCATTCGGTTCGAAAATTCGACGTATGCGGGGTGTCGATATGTGGAAGCACGAATGCGCTCGTCTAGGGCTTCGGCTCTTTGCAAATCGCCCATTTGCGCATGGGCTCCCCTTCGTGATGCAGGGTCACCACGCGCCGCGAGCCGAGCGC
>NZ_JANOCG010000026.1:0-2015 GCF_031412075.1 Rhizobacter sp. | reverse complement strand
CACGGCCCCGTGGGGCACCCAAGACCACCAGGCCCCCCGCGGCGGGGTAATACCACCACCGCCGCGCTCGCCCTGGCCGGGGCTAACCCAGCTCCTGCAGCCCTCCCCAGGGCGCCCGGCTGGTGTTGTCTCCCCCTTCGGACGAGCTGAGCAGCACAGGGCTTTGCGGGGCGCGCGCAGCGCGCATCAACAACTGACTTCGGGCGGTTGTCTGAACGCAGCGGCCGCAGGCCGCGTAGTGAGTTCTGCCCGACCTGCAAAGACCGAGCACCGCAGAGCAGTCGGCCCCTAGGGCCGACCGGCGACGAGGGTCGCCTTTCTTTTGGTTCCTTTTCTTTGGCGAAGCAAAGAAAAGGGACTGCCCTGTCGGGGGCACATCCCGACGCGGTCTCACGCAGTGGGAAGAAAAGCGATGCGAAGCAGGCACAAGGCTTCGATCCGCGAAGCGGACCCTGTCCGCCCCCGTGGCGATGACGTCAAAGCGCCGGCACAACCGCCAGCGACCACTTGTTCAGCGTGCCCACGTCCACCGCCGCTGCGTCCACCACCCGCAGTGTCCAGTGGCCCTGCATCGCCTGCCCGGCCAGCGCCGACAAGGGCGACAGAGGCGCAGCCGAGTCGTAGCTCACCACCAGGTTGTCTTGCCCGCCACCGAGCTGGCTGTGCAGCACCACACTGCGCCCGCCCGGTGACACCAGCTCGATGCGCAGGTCGCCCACGTAGGTGTGGGTGATGTCCACCGCCACCTTGATCTGGCCCACCGAGCCGGCGCGGGTGAGGGTGATGCTGCTGCTCACGCCGGCGGAGTTGTTGTCGGGGATGGCCAGGCGCGGTGAGGCCTCGCCGCTGGTCGTGCCCGCATCGGCGTCGACCGTCAGGTCGATGCTCCAGCGGTTGAGCGTGCCCACGTCTTGCCCTTCGAGGTCGCTCACCTTCAGCACCCAGTCACCTTCGGCGCCTTGGCCCACCAGGCCGGCCATGCTGGTGACCGAGGCCGAGTCGAAACTTTGCACCAGGTTGTCGGTGCCGGCACCGGCGCGGTTGTGCAACACGGCCTTGGCGCCGCCCGGGCTGGCCAGCTCGATCAGCAGGTCACCGATGTAGGTGTGGCTGATGTTCAAGGCCACCACCAGCCGCTTCACCGAGCCGGCCGTGCCCATGCGGATCTTGCTGCTGATGCCAGCGGCCTTTTTGTCGGGGATGGTGGCCGGAGTCAGGTTTTCGCCGTGCACCGACGGCGCGGTGGCGGCGGTACCGATGCGAAAGCCGATGCGCACGTCGGGCACGTCGACGTCGGAGATCACGAACCCCGAGTCGGCACCACTCCACAGCCGTGTCGATGGCGAGGTGGCGTGCGACAGCGCCACGCCGTTGACGGCCGAGAAGAGATCGGTGCCGTCGCCCTGGTTGACGTTGTGCTCCAGGTCGGTGTTGCCGTCGGCTTGCAGCAGCGCGCACTGGTAGTGGCGCTGGCCGGTGCCTTGCTGGAATTCGTTGGAGCCCATCGTGTCGCAGTGGTAGATGGCCAGGCCGCTCGCGGGCAGGTGCTGGTCGAGCCCGATCTTGGAGCGGTTCTCGACGATGAAATATTCGTTGTGCGCGTTGGTTTTGAACTTGAGCACGGTGTCGTAGTCGGCGTGCACCGCCATGGCCGAGGGCGTGGTGTTGAGGATGATCTCGTTGTTGCACCAGCCCACCAGGTCGCGCAGGTAGGCACACACCGGCGAGGGCGTGCGGCCGGAGTTGAGGTGGTTGCCCGAACCCATCAGGCAGTAGCTGCCGATGCCCGCGCTTTGCACGCCATCACCTTCGCGGTTGACGGCGCCGTAGTCGTACATGTCGGGGAAGCGGCACAAGAGGTGGCCGTTTTCATGGCAGAAGGTGCCGATGGAGAGGTCGGCGCTGCTGCGCCCGGCGCTTGTCAGCAGGTACAGATTGGTTGAGATGGCGCCGTAGCGCAGGTCGAGGGTGGAGTTGTGAGGCCAGAGGTCGCCTTCGTACTGCGTCTGGCCGGC
>NZ_JANOCG010000025.1:0-2748 GCF_031412075.1 Rhizobacter sp. | reverse complement strand
GTGAGACCCGAGCTGCCTTCGGTGAGGTAGGGCGTGTCGATCTGCGCCAGGTTGCCCAGGCA
This sequence comes from Rhizobacter sp., assembly GCF_031412075.1. GTDB lineage: Bacteria > Pseudomonadota > Gammaproteobacteria > Burkholderiales > Burkholderiaceae_C > Rhizobacter. The sequence goes on along the minus strand of NZ_JANOCG010000025.1, from coordinate 2,686 downwards.
AACGATCTTGGTGCCCGGGCCGGCGCGGGTGATCAGCGTCTTCATCTGCTTGGGCGTGAGGTTTTGCGCCTCGTCGATGATGACGAACTTGTTCAGGAAAGTGCGCCCGCGCATGAAGTTCAGGCTCTTGATCTTGATCTTGCTGCGCACCAGGTCGTTGGTCGCCGCGCGGCCCCACGCGCCGGCGCCACCGTCGGTCTTGGACAGCACTTCGAGGTTGTCGTCCAAGGCGCCCATCCACGGGCCCATCTTTTCTTCTTCGGTGCCGGGCAGGAAACCGATGTCTTCGCCCACCGGCACGGTGACACGGGTGACGATGATCTCGGTGTAACGGCGATCGTCCATCACCTGGCTCAGGCCGGCAGCGAGCGTCATCAATGTCTTGCCGGTGCCTGCGGTGCCGGTGAGGGTGATGAAGTCGCACTCCGGGTCCATCAGCAGATTCAGCGCAAAGTTCTGCTCGCGGTTGCGCGCGGTCACGCCCCACACCGCATTCTTCTGGTGGGTGTATTCGCGCAGCGTGCGCAGCACGGCGGTCTTGCCGGTGATCTCGGTGACCTTGGCGTAGAGCGGCGCGGCGCCTGGCGCTTCAAGGTAGACAAACTGGTTGATCAGGAGCGAAGGCACCAGCGGCCCGCTGATGCGGTAGTAGGTGAGGCCGCCCTGGTTCCAGCTTTCCATGGTCTTGCCATGCAGCTCCCAGAAGTCGCCGGGCAGCGTCAGCACGCCGGTGTAGAGCAGGTCGCCGTCGTCCAGCGTCTTGTCGTTGAAATAGTCTTCAGCGGGCAGGCCCAGCGCCCGGGCCTTGATGCGCATGTTGATGTCTTTCGACACCAGCACCACCTCGCGCTTGGGGTTTTGCTCGCGCAAGGCCTGCACCACGCCCAGGATCTGGTTGTCGGCCTTGCCCTGCGGCAGGCCGGCAGGCAGGCTCACGTTGACCAGCGTGGTCTGGAAGAAGAGCTTGCCGCCGGCGTCTTTGTGGCCAGTGTGGTTCAGCGGCAGGCCGTCGGCCATGTCGGCCGATTCGCTCAGCGACAGGCTCGCTGCCAGGGCGTCAAGATCGCGGCTGACCTGGCGCGCGTTGCGGGCCACTTCCGACATGCCTTTTTTGTGATCGTCCAGCTCTTCGAGCGTGATCATCGGCAGGTAGATGTCGTGCTCTTCAAAGCGGAAGAGGCTCATCGGGTCGTGCATCAGCACGTTGGTGTCGAGCACGAAAAGTTTGGCCGGGCCGGTGCCGCGCGGTTTGCGCCGGCGCGGCTGGGGCGCCGTGGGGCGCACGACCAAGGGCGCTGGCGGTGGGCTGACCTTGGCAATCAGCGGGGCGGCTTCACGCGGGGGCTCCAGCAAGTCGAGCACAGCGGGGCCGGCGGGGTCGGAGGCTGCGTTCTTGGGGTTTCGTTTGCCCGGTTTGGGCGCGGCCTGGGATTCGAAGTCGGCGGGGGTAAGGAGGGCGGCTCGTTTGACAGGCGGCTTGGGCAGTGGCATGTGTGGGTTCAGGTGGGCTGCAGAAGATTAAAAGGGCGCATAACAAAAAAGCCGCACAGTCGCCTGTGCGGCTTGGTTTGGAGCATGCGGGATTCACAACTCACAGGCATGAAACCCATTATGCACAAGAGAAGTGTCGACTCAACCGCCATGAGGAGAGCGTGGTTGAAAAACAAAATGCCGGGAGAAAACGCGGCTCCAGGACCCACACCCGCGCTGGGTTGTCTCTTTGTCCCTGGCTTGAGGGATGACCCGTGTCCACAACTGCCGCAGACTTGATACCGAACCACATCCATTGCACTTGGCAGAGAGAGGGCGCGAATGCAGGCGACAACAGCCACCGCGCGTGAGGGCAGTATTTCTTACCGACCCGACATCGATGGGCTCCGCACGATCGCCGTGTTGCTGGTGGTCGTCTTTCACTTCCATCTCTTTCCTGGCGGCGACAGCGGCTTCGTCGGGGTTGACGTCTTCTTCGTGATCTCTGGATATCTGATCACGAAACTGATCGCCGCCGACGTCGCGGACAATACATTCTCGATTGCTCACTTTTACGTCCGGAGAGCCAAGCGCATCCTACCGGCCTTGTTCACGGTCCTCATCTCAACGTGGATTCTCGGCCTGTGGCTGTTGGTTCCCAGCGAGCGCGCCGCACTCGGCCACACCATCGCGTCGGCGGCGGCGTTCACGTCAAATGTAGGTTTCTGGCAAGACACCGGATATTTCGACATCATGGCAGAACGAAAGCCTCTGCTGCACACTTGGTCGCTCGCAGTAGAAGAACAGTTCTATCTGCTTTGGCCGGTCGCACTGCTTCTCGCGAACAGATTTCGCTTCAATCGTGGATATGAAGTCGCAACCTTCATTGCGGCGTCGTTTGCCTTCTCGGTGTACTTGGTCGAGCGGCACCCGCCGACCGCGTTCTACTTGTTGCCGTCTCGCGCTTGGGAACTGCTGATAGGCGCAGTTCTGGCCTTGAAGCTCGTCCCGTTCCCATCCTCTGAGTTGATGCGCAACGTTGGCGCCTTGGCCGGCCTTGCGTTGATTGCGACCAGTCTGTTTGTGTTTGGTCCTGACACTCCCTTTCCCGGATGGTCGGCGTTGCTGCCCTGCGTAGGAGCGGGACTGGTAATCGCATCGGGTGAGCGAGGCGATAACGTCGCGTCCAAGTATCTGTTGTCGCTGCGGCCCGTGG
>NZ_JANOCG010000024.1:0-4715 GCF_031412075.1 Rhizobacter sp. | reverse complement strand
GGCAGGGTGGCCTGTTTCTGCGCATCGCTGCCGGCGCTCAAGAGCGCGGTGGTCGCGACGACGCTGGAGGCGAGGAAGGGCGAGGCGCTCAGGTTGCGGCCGATCTCTTCCATCACCACACCGGCTTCGACCATGCCGAGTCCCAGGCCACCGTGCGATTCGGGAATCAGCACGCCGGTGAAACCCATCTCGGCGAATTGTTGCCAGAGCGTGCGCGAGAAGCCGTCTTGGTTGCGCGTGTCGCGCAGCTGGCGCAGTTGCGACACGGGGGCGTTGTCGGCGAGGAATGCACGTGCGCTGTCGCGCAGCATGCCTTGTTCTTCTGTGTGGACGAGTGCCATGGTTGGTCTCTTGATAGGTTGGGGCAGCGCTGAAAACTCCACCGTTCGGGCTGAGCCTGCCTGTCCTGAGCTGAGTCGAAGGGTCGAAGCCAGCGCGCATCGCTTGGCAGGCACTTCGACAGGCTCAGTGCGAACGGAACTCGGCTCAGGCGCCAGGCAAATTCAGAATCCGTTTGGCAATCACATTCAGCTGCACTTCACTCGTGCCACCTTCGATCGAGTTGCCCTTGGTGCGCAGCCAGGCGCGCGCAGTGGCGCCTTCGCGGGTGCGTTCGCTTTCCCAGTCGAGCGCGTCGCTACCCCCGGCTTGCATCATCAGCTCGAAGCGGCGCTTGTTGAGCTCGGCGCCGTAGTACTTGAGCACCGAGCTGAAGGCCGGGTTGCCACGGCCGGCGCGGGCTTCGTCCATCGCACGCTCCATCGTCGAGCGGAAGGCCGCTTCATCGACTTCGAACTGCGCAATCTGCGCACGCAGAAGCGGGTCGGCCAGTCGGCCGGCCGCATCGGTGCCGACCTGCGCGGCAGCCCACTGGCCGAGCGGTTTGGCGGCACCCCGGTCGCCGATGCCACCGATCATTTCGCGCTCGTGCGTGAGCAGGTACTTGGCCACGTCCCAGCCAGCGTTGAGTGTGCCCACCAGGTTGCGCTTCTCGACCCGCACGTTGTCGAAGAAGGTTTCGCAAAAGGGCGACTTGCCCGAGATCAGCAAGATCGGCTTGGTGGTGACACCCGGTGTCGCCATGTCGAACAGCACGAAGCTGATGCCCGTGTGCTTCTTGGCAGCGGGGTCGGTGCGCACCAGGCAGAAGATCCAGTCGGCGCGGTCGGCGTAAGACGTCCAGATCTTCTGGCCGTTGACGACGTAGTGGTCGCCACGGTCATCAGCGCGCGTTTGCAGCGACGCAAGGTCGGAGCCGGCGTTGGGCTCGGAGTAGCCCTGGCACCAGCGGATCTCGCCGCGCGCAATCTTCGGCAGGTGCTCCAGCTTCTGTTCGTGCGAACCAAACTTGAGCAGCGCCGGGCCCAGCATCCAGATGCCGAAGCTCTGCACCGCCGAGCGGCAACCGAGCGCGCGCATTTCTTGCGCAAGGATCTTGGCCTCGTCGGCGCTCAGGCCACCACCGCCGTATTCACGCGGCCAGGTCGGCACCGTCCAGCCTTTCTCGGCCATGCGCTGCAGCCACAGCTTTTGCGCTTCGGAAGAAAACTTCCAGTGGCGTCCGCCCCAGCAAACCTCGTCTTCGTGGGTGACGGGTTGGCGCATCTCCGGCGGGCAGTTCTGCTCCAGCCAGGCCCGGGTTTGTTCGCGAAAGCCCTGCAGCTCGGTGGTGGCGTTGGCCATGTGGTGTCTCCGTCAATCAGATGGTGGCGCCGCCGTCGACCACCAACGCCTGGCCCGTCATGAACGAGCCGGCGGCCGACGCGAGGAACACGGCCGCGCCAGCAATCTCGTCGGGCTCGCCAATGCGGCGCAGCGGCGCGCCGGAGGTGGCGCGTTTCAGGGTGTCGGGGTTCTCCCACAGCGCCTTCGCGAAGTCGGTCTTGATGAGGCCCGGGGCAATGCAGTTGACACGCACGTTGTGCGGGCCGTACTCGACGGCCAGGTTGCGCGCGAGTTGAAAGTCGGCTGCCTTCGACACGTTGTATGCGCCGATCACCGGCGAGCCGCGCAGGCCACCGATGCTCGAGACGATGATGACCGCACCATCCCTGCGCTCGATCATCTGCGGCACCGCGAAGTTGATCAGCCAGTGGTTGGCGATCACGTTGTTCTGCAAGATCTTGAGGAACTGGTCGTCTTCGATGCCGGCCATCGGCCCGTAATACGGGTTCGACGCGGCGTTGCACACCACGATGTCGACCTTGCCGAACTGACGGTTCGTCGCATCGACCAGGTGCTTGAGTTCGTCTTTCGACGAGATGTTGGCCGGGATCGAAATGGCCGTGCCCGCACCACGCGCCTGGTTGATGGCGGCGGCCACTTCGGCGCAGGGTTCGGGCTTGCGCGAGGAGATCACGACCTTGGCACCGTGCTCGGCCATGCGCTCGGCGATTGCCTTGCCAATGCCGCGCGACGAGCCGGTGATGATGGCGACCTTGCCTGTGAGATTGAACAGCGACATGTCTTTTCCTTGCTGGTTAAATTGGGGCGGGATGAATGGCCATGAACTGGCGCCTGCGGAAAGGCCGAATGCGACCAACCAGGTTTTCTAAGTTATCGTCTCCGCATGTTGAATTGCCCTATGTAGATAGGGCAGTTTTTTGTTCAAAGAAACATACCAGATATTTTGAAAGAGCACTATGAGCATTAGCTTTGATGGCCGCGTCGCGATCGTGACAGGCGCCGGTGGCGGCCTCGGCCGCGAGCACGCCCTGGCCCTGGCCCAACGCGGCGCCAAGGTGGTGGTCAACGACCTCGGGCCGGGCGCCGAGACCGTGGCCAACGAGATCAAGGCCGCGGGCGGCGAAGCGATTGCGAGCATCGCCTCGGTCACCGACTTCGCGGCGGTGCAAGCCACCGTCAAGCTGGCGATGGACACCTGGGGGCGTGTCGACATCCTGGTCAACAACGCCGGCATCCTGCGCGACAAGAGCTTTTCCAAGATGGAGATCGACGACTTCAAGCTCGTGGTCGACGTGCACCTGATGGGCGCGGTGAACTGCTGCAAGGCGGTGTGGGACATCATGCGTGCGCAGAAGTACGGCCGCATCGTCAACACCACCTCGTCGTCGGGCCTGTTCGGCAACTTCGGCCAGTCGAACTACGGCGCCGCCAAGATGGCGCTCGTCGGCCTGATGCAGACGCTATCAATTGAGGGCGCCAAAGACAACGTGCGCGTCAACTGCCTCGCCCCCACCGCCGCCACCGCCATGACCGAAGGCCTGATGCCGCAAGCCGTGCTCGACAAGCTGGCACCCGCCGCTGTCACGCCGGGCCTGCTGTACCTGGTGTCGGAGGACGCACCGTCACGCGTGATCCTCAATGCGGGCGCAGGTACCTTCGCGCGCAGCTACGTCACCATGACCCACGGTGTGCACATCGGCACCCCGGCCGATGCGGACGACCAAGTGGCCGCGCAATTCGAGGTCATCTCCGATCGTGACGAAGAGGTAGTGCCCCAATCGGGCAGCGAACAAGGCCGCAATGAAGTGGGCCAGGCGATGGCGGCCACGAGCTGAGGGGCAAGCCCAGAACACCAGCGTTGACGCAAAGCTCACAAAGAGGCAACAGCCAAGAACGCAAAGGGGTCAAAAAAGTCTTTGCGTTCTTTGCGCTCCTTTGCGTTCTTTGCGTCCAAAAAGACGCTTGCAGACCTCAGGCCTTCGCGGGCGCGCGGTACTTGCCGAACTCCCAGCGGGCGATGGCGCGGTTGTGCACTTCGTCCGGCCCATCGGCCAGACGCATGGTGCGCATGCTCGCGTACTGTTTGGCCAGCCCAAAGTCTTCCGACACCCCCCCAGCCCCGTGCGCCTGGATCGCGTCGTCGATGATCTTCAGCGCCATGCGCGGGGCCGCCACCTTGATCATCGCGATCTCCAGGCGCGCGACCTTGTTGCCGGCCTTGTCCATCATGTCGGCCGCCTTCAGGCACATCAGTCGCGTCATCTCGATGTCGATGCGCGCGGTGGCAATGCGCTCTTCCCACAGCGAGTGGTCAGACAGGCGCTTGCCGAAGGCCACGCGCGACTGCAAGCGCTTGATCATCTTCTCGAGCGCCACTTCGGCGCTGCCGATGGTGCGCATGCAGTGGTGGATGCGGCCCGGGCCCAAGCGGCCTTGCGCGATCTCGAAACCACGGCCTTCGCCGAGCAAGATGTTTTCAGCCGGCACGCGCACGTCCTTGAACACCACCTCGGCGTGGCCGTGCGGTGCATCGTCGAAGCCAAACACCGGCAGCATGCGGATCACCTCGACCCCCGGCGTGTCCAGCGGCACCAGCACCTGCGACTGCTGCGAGTGCGAGGGCGCCTCGGGGTTGCTCTTGCCCATCACGATGGCGATCTTGCAGCGCGGGTCGCCCACACCCGACGACCACCACTTGCGGCCGTTGAGCACGTAGAAGTCGCCGTCGCGCTTGATCTCCATCGCGATGTTGGTCGCGTCGGACGACGCCACGGCGGGCTCGGTCATCAAGAAGGCCGAGCGGATCTTGCCGTCGAGCAAGGGCTCCATCCACTGCTTCTTCTGTGCGTCGTTGGCGTAGCGCGCCAGCACTTCCATGTTGCCGGTGTCGGGCGCCGAGCAGTTGAAGACTTCGGAGGCAAAACCCACCTTGCCCATTTCTTCGGCGCATACCGCGTATTCGAGGTTGGTCAGGCCCGCACCACGGTAAGGGCTGTCTTCAGGCAACGAATCCTTGGGCAGGAAGAGGT
>NZ_JANOCG010000023.1:0-1517 GCF_031412075.1 Rhizobacter sp. | reverse complement strand
GCCACAGCGGCTGCGGACACGCCGAACTTCTCTTCGATGGCCTTGACCAGGTCGTTGAGTTCCAGAACGGTCATGGAGTCCAGTGAGGACAGGAATGCGTCTTTATCGAATGCCATTTTGTTTCCTAGATAGAAATAGGTGAAAGGTTTGAACGGGTGTCGTCAGGCCGGAGCGGCTTCGGCTTCGGCCACAGGGGCTTCAGCGGGGCCAGCTTTCTGCGCGGCCACGGCGCCAATGGCGCGCGCGAAACGTGCAATCGGCGACTGCAACAGGCCAGCCACTTGGGTCAGCAGCACTTCTTTGCTCGGCACGGCCGCCAGGGCTTTCACCCCATCGGCATTGAGTGCCTTGCCACCGAAGGCTCCACCCTTGATGACCAGCTTGTCGTTGCCCTTGGCAAAGTCAGCGATGACTTTGGCCGCGGCGACAGCGTCTTCAGAAAAACCATAGATCAGCGGGCCGACCATGCTCTCCGAAGCCGCTTCGAACGGGGTGCCAGCGACAGCACGGCGAGCCAGGGTGTTCTTCAAAACATGAAGGTACACGCCCTTTTCGCGTGCTTGCTTACGCAACACGTCCAAATGAGCCACGGTGAGGCCACGGTATTCAGCCAGCGCCAACGTCTGCGACTTGGCCGCTTGGGCCGCCACATCCGTCACCACGGTTGCTTTCTCGTTGCGATTGAGACTCAAGGTCTACTCCTCACATCACGTGTCCGTTGGTGTTGCCACCGCAGAACACACCACAATTCAGCGACCTCTTATCCAGGAACCTAGATTCTTGGGCTACGGGGACCGCCATCTGCGCGGGCTTCGGATCGGGCTTGCACCCTCTCGTCGATTAAGCAACCCGGGGGCTGCACCTGCGGTCTTGGATGACCTGAGCGCCGAGGCGCTCAGCCCACCAAACTCATCAGATCGGCACCAGACTCGTGCCGACTCTTCAATTTATTACGCTGCCGTTTGCGCGTTGATCGTGGCCACATCGACACGGGCACCCACGCCCATGGTCGAAGAGACCGCCACCTTACGCAGATAGATACCCTTGCTCGACGCCGGCTTGGCCTTGTTCAAGGCTTCGATCAGTGCGCGCAGGTTGCCGATCAGCTTGTCGGTGTCGAACGAACGACGGCCGATGGTGCCGTGCACGATGCCGGCCTTGTCGACGCGGAACTGCACCTGGCCGGCCTTGGCATCACGAACTGCCTTGGCGACGTCGGGCGTCACGGTGCCGACCTTCGGGTTTGGCATCAGGCCGCGCGGGCCCAGGATCTGGCCCAGGGTACCGACGATGCGCATCGTGTCGGGAGAAGCGATCACCACGTCGAAGTCCATCTTGCCGGCCTTGATCTGCTCGGCGAGGTCGTCCATGCCGACGATGTCGGCACCGGCGGCCTTGGCTTCTTCGGCCTTGGCGCCTTGGGCGAACACGGCGACACGCTTGGTCTTGCCAGTGCCGTTGGGCAGCACGACGGCGCCACGCACGACCTGGTCAGACTTCTTGGCGTCGATGCCGAG